>CAJXIC010000336.1 GCA_913054385.1 uncultured Pseudomonadota bacterium | reverse complement strand
CCGCCGCGCTTTTCGGCGGGCCGACTGTAGGGGTCGAGGTAGAAGGCAGCGATTTCGCCGCCCGCGGTTTCTTCGACGCGAAAATAACGCACGTCCGGGTGCCACACCGGGACCTCACCATCCGCCTGCACGACTCGAATCCCGAAGAGTCGTTCGGCGAGTGCAAAGAGACCCTCGAGCACGCGCGGTAGCGGAAAATACGGACGCAATTCCTCCTCGGAGTAGGCGAAACGCTCCTCGCGCACGCGCTGCGCCCAGTAGGCGATGTCCCACAACGCGACCTCTTCGTCTCCCGCTGCCGTCGCGCGCTTTTGAAGTTCTTCGAGATCATCCGCAGCCGGTTCTCGCGAGGCCAGCCGCAACTCTTCGAGAAGTCCCTCCACCGCCCCGGAGTCGTCTGCCATCTTCGTCGAGAGGCTCAAGTCCGCGTAGCTGGCGTAACCCAGAATCGCGGCCTGCTCCCGGCGCAGCGCCAGGATTTCGTCGATACAACCGGCGTTGTCGAGTTCGCCGGTGCTGGCCCGCGTGATGTACGCCCGGTACAAGCGCTCGCGCAAACCGCTCGAACGACAGTGTTCCATGAAGGGAATGAAACTCGGCGCCTCGAGCGTGAAGCGCCACGGCCCGTTCTCGGCAGTGGCCTCGGGACCTTCGGCGGCATCGGCCGCAAGGGCTCGCAAGCCCTCCGGCAGCCCCTCGACGTCGGCCGGGTCCTGCAAGTCGAGCCCATATGCCTTCGTGGCGTCGAGGACATGATTGCCAAAGCTCGTACCGAGTTCGGCCAGGGCCAACTGGATCTCGTTGAAGCGCGTGCGCGCTTCCTCCTCCAGTCCGACCCCGCTGTGCTCGGCGTCGCGGATCATGCTCGCCAGGATGCGCTTCCGGGTATCGGGCGCTTCTGCGAATGCTTCTGAATCGCGAAGCGCGCAAAGGGCTCCGTAGACCGGCGCACTCTGACCCATGCGCAGCGAAAAGACGACGACCGCTGGCTGCATGCTCTCGAAGGCCTCGCGAAGAGCATCGCTGTCCTGCACCCCCAAAAGGTGGCCCAGCGTTCCCCAGGCACGCCCCAACTGGTCCCCCATGCGCTCGAGAGGCTCGATCAATCCCTCCCAGGTCGGGTCGAGGTTTGCCTCCAAGGCATCGAAGGCGGTCCCCACCTCGGCGAGCAGGCGCTCCATGGCCGGGACCACCTCCGCAGCCTCGAGTCGGTCAAAGGGCGGCGGGCCCCCCGCAAAGAGCCACGCCGACTCCAGCGTTCGAGCCCCTTCTTGCGGGGAGGGTTCTTCCGTGGTCATCGCATCGGGTGCCTTCGCGGTTTCCAAGTCGGGAGCGACGGCATGCTAGCTGGCCCCGGTGCCCGGAGGCGCCCTCCAAGCGGTCGGCTCAGGCGCGCGCGAGTGCCCCGCCGCGCGTCTCCAAAATCGAGGCTCCCACGGCCACGGCCCCGTTCAACCCGAGTCCGATCACACCGACGTGTACCCCCTCGATTTGCGGCACCCCGGCTAGGGTGAAACCGACCCCCCAGGCGAGTCCCACCCACAGCCCGAGGAGCGTTCCGCGAGCGCGAAGTCGCGGCCAGTGAAGCGCCAGCAAGAAGGCCGGCACGCACTGCACCAACAATTCCAACTTCAATTCGATCAGGCGCCACAGCGTGATCTCCTCGAAGAGCGCCAGCGGGATCATCGCCAACAAGAAGACCGCGGCCGCCTGCTTCCCCCAGCGCGTGGTTCGCTCCGCCGCACTCGCCCCCCCCAAGAGATCGCGGGCCAGCAGGGACCCGAGCGAAAGCAGGCAGGAGTCCGCCGTTGACATGATCGCGGCCAGTGCGGCGAGAAAGACGAGCACCGCCAGCAATGATTCGAGGGTCCCCGCCTGGCCCCATCGAACCAGCATCTCGGGCATCACCTCGTCGGACCGGACCCCCGCAAGCGAGTCGACCTGGCCGATGGCGGCGATTCCGATCAGGGTCACGATGAGGGTCGTCGCCAGCGGCATGAAACTCATCAGTGCCAGCGATCGCCGCAGCGCACGCGCGTCGCGGGCGGCGTAGATGCGCTGGATCGCCTGGGGATAGACCACACTCGCCAGCCCGAGGAGCACGATCGTGCTGAACCAGTTGACGTTGGTGTGTGCTGCCGGGACCGCCACCGCCGCGGGCCGTACCGCGGCCACCGATTCGGTAATCCCAGCGAGCCCCCCCGCCTCGTCGAGGATCCAGCCCAGGAGCGCCGCCAGGCCCAGGACCATCAGGACACCCTGGGCGGCGTCCGTCCAGGCCACGGCACGCATGCCTCCGCGGGTTTCGTAGAAAAGGATCAGCGCGGCGAGGCCAACGACGCCCACCCAGAATGGAATGGCCCCGCCGGTGATGTGGCTGGTGACGAGGCCCATCGCCTTCAACTGCGCCAGCAGGAAGTTGAGCAGGGCGACCGACATCAGGGCGCCCACCGATAGCCGCAGGGCGCGCGCCCCGGGTTGACCTTCGAAACGATCCCGGATCCAGTCTCCCGGGGTGATGTAGCCGCCGCGTCGCGCGGCGGGTCGAAGTTTCGGAACCAGCGCGTGGAAGACCACCACAATCGACATCATGAAGCCCGTGGCCATGATGAAGGCGAAACCGCTCTGATAAGCGCGCCCGGGGTAGCCCAGCAGGGAGTTGCCGCTGTACGCCGTGGCGTAGAGCGTCAGGAAGAGCACGAAGGCGCCGAGGTCGCGGCCAGCGAGAAAGTGATCCGCGGGTGATGCATCCCGCCGTGCGCGGCGGGCGATCTCGGCCACTGCGATCAAGACGACGGCGTAGAGGATCAGCGCCACCGTTCCCACGCTTCCGAAATCCAGCCCGCCGGTTTCGCTGCCGGGAGTCACGACGGCGGATCCTCGTCCGAAAACTCGGTGAGCCCCCACGCCCACGCGTTGAGGAGCGCGACCGCGATATAACAGCCCAGCGCGACCGCAACCCAGTCGGGTAGGCCCAGGAAGAGCACCAGCGGTGCGTCGGATTCGCGATACCACGGAACCGATGCGACGTAGAGCAGGCCGATCACGAGGAGCAGTCCCCGGCGCAGCCGACCGCGCAGCGTCCGGGGGGACCGCCGCGATGAGTCATCCCCGGCTCGGCCAGCTCTGCGCGACTC
>CAJXIC010000335.1 GCA_913054385.1 uncultured Pseudomonadota bacterium | reverse complement strand
CACGTGCGCGCCGTTCCCCACGTAGAGAATCGTCGGCACGCCGGAATCGGCGAGGGCTTCGGCTACGCGACGGTGCTGGGGCTGGATCCAGATGGCGTACTCCTCCCGGGAGAGCAGCCCGGCCCAGGTATCGAAGAGTTGGAACGCCTGGGCCCCGGCTTCGATCTGGGCCCGCGCGTAGGCGATCACGCCCTCGGCAAGATGATCGAGAAGCGCCCGCAACATGGCTTCTTCGCGGTGCATCGCGGTCTTGAGAGCTGAGAAATTTCGCGAACCGGCACCCTCGACCAGATAGGCGGCGAGCGTAAAGGGCGCGCCGGCGAAGCCCAGCAGAGGAACCGACCGTCCCGCAAGTTCGCTGCGCAGTCTTCTGAGGATCTCGAAGACAAAGGGCACGCTCTCGCGCGGGTCGGGGTTGGTGAGCGCATCCACCTGCCCGCGGCTGCGGATCGGTGCGGCAATCACCGGACCTGGGGCGAAATCGACCTCGACCCCCATCGCCGGAATCGGCACGAAGATGTCCGAGAAGAAAATCACCGCCTCGGTGCCCACGAGGTCGAGGGGTTGCAGCGATACCTCGACGGCCCTTTCGACGTCTCGGCAGAAATCGAAGAAGGCGATCCCCTCGCGAACCTTGCGGTACTCCGGGAGGTAGCGACCGGCCTGGCGCATCAGCCAGACCGGCGGACGGTCCACGGTCTCGCCGCGACAAGCTCGCAGGAAACGCTCCGTCTTCGTGATCACTGCGATCAGTACCCCGACAGCCCGGCCCAACGATCGCGATGCCAGGCCGCATCTCCGAAGGTCGACGAGGCCGCGCGGGCACGCTTCATGAAAAACCCGATGTCGTATTCATCGGTCATCCCCACACCGCCGTACATCTGCACCGCCTCGTTGGTCACGTTGATGTAGGCCTCGGAACAGTGCGCCTTGGCCAGCGAAACCAGTTTCGCCGCGTTCTCGGCACCCTCGTCGAGGGCGCGAGCGGCCCCCATGACCGTCGAACGTGAGAGTTCGACTTCGATGAAAGCGCGTGCCGCACGGTGTTTCAGGGCCTGAAAGCTCCCGATCCGCACGCCAAATTGCTCGCGCTCGCGGAGGTAGCCAAGCGTCATGTCGAGGGCCTGCTGCATGCCCCCCAACATTTCGCCGCACAGAGCCACGGTGGCGCGGTCGAAGACCGCATCGATGGTCTCGGGCGAAGCGCCTGCGAGCATCGCATCGGCCTCTACCACGACCCCCTCGAATCGAACCAGGGCCGCACCTCTCGAATCGACGCGCGTCTGACGCTGGCGCGAGACACCCACGGCATCCGCCGGCACGACGAAGAGCCCAATGCCGTCGGGAGCATCGGCGTCGCCTGCCGTCCGGGCCGCGACGATCAGGGTGTCGGCGGCGTGCCCGTCGAGGACCCCGACCTTCTCGCCGTCAATGCGGAAGCCCTCGGCCGTGGCGACGGCCCGGGTCTCTACGAAACAACGACGAAAGCGGGTCGAGGCTTCATCGAAGGCCAGCGCGAGCGTGCTGGTTCCCGCAAGCGCCGGGGTGAGCCAGCGCGCCTGCTGGGCCCCGTCGCCACAGCGAAGCAAGGCCTCGCTGGCGAGCAGGGAAGCCAGGAAGGGTTCGGGCGCCAGCGTGCGTCCGGCAGCCTCGAGGACCACCACCATTTCGGCGTAGCCCAGATCGCTTCCGCCCAGGGACTCGGGAAACGGGATCCCCACCCAACCCAGCTCGGCCATTTCCTTCCAGAGATCCGCGCCGTACCCGAGCCCGCCGGACTCGTCGCGGAGTTTGCGCGTGCGCGAGAGCGGAGCCTTCTCCGCGAGGAAATCCGCCGCGGTCTTCGCGATCAGTTCCTGATCTTCCGTGAGAATGAGTTGCATCTTCAATCGACTCCGCGCTTGCCGTCAGCCCCTCAGTCAGGGAGGCCGAGAACCCGTTTTGCAATGATGTTGAGTTGTACTTCCGAGGTCCCGCCCTCGATGGTGTTACCCCGGGAGCGCAGCCACTCGCGGGTCACATCGAGTTCGTCCTCTTCAAAACCCGGACCCTCCCAGCCGACGGCCTGGGGCCCGAGAATCTGCACCATCAGCTCGTAGCGCTTCTGGTTCAATTCGGTGGCCGCGATCTTGAAGAGCGAGGATTCCGGCCCCGGTTGGTGCCCGGCCTTCGCCGCGTCGCGCGAGCGCGCAACCGTGAGGCCAAAAGCCTGGGTCTCCATCTCCGCGCGTGCGACCTGATCCCGCAACACCGGGTCGGCGACACGTTCCCCTTCCGTGCCCGCGTATTTTCGGGCCAGGCCCGCCAGCAGGCTTCCCGAGGAGGCCTTCTTCGGTCCCCCCCCTCCGCCAAAGGCGTCGGCAATCATGCTGCGCTCGTGCCCGAGCAGGGCCTTCGCGACGGTCCAGCCCGCATTGATCTCGCTGACGACATTCGCAACCGGCACCCGGACCGCGTCGAAGAAGGTCTCACAGAAGGGCGACTTCCCGCTGATCAGCAGAATCGGCTTGACGCGGACGCCGGGCGAATCCATGTCGATCAGGAGAAAGGTGATCCCCTCCTGCTTCTTCACGTCGGGGTCGCTGCGCACGAGGGCGAAGATCCAGTCGCACTCATCGGCGTAGGAAGTCCAGACCTTCTGGCCGCTGATGATGAAGTCGTCGCCGTCGCGCTCCGCACGAGTGGCCACCGCCGCAAGGTCCGAGCCCGCACCCGGCTCGGAGTAGCCCTGGCACCAGCGGATCTCACCCCGACAGATCTTCGGGAGGTGTTCGAGTTTCTGCGCCTCGGTCCCGAAGCGAAGCAGCGTCGGCCCGATCATCGTGAGGCCAAACCCGATCAATGCCGGCGGCAGCCGCAGCGCCGACATCTCCTGTCGCAGCACCTTCGCCTCGTCGGCCGAGAGGCCGCCGCCGCCGTACTCGGTCGGCCAGGTCGGAGCCGTGAAGCCCTTCTCGGCCATGATCGCAAGCCAGGCCTCCTGATCGGCGTTCTTGAAAACCCACTTTCGCCCCCCCCAGGTCCCCTCCAGTTCCGAGAATGAGGACCCCTTGAGGCCGCTCGGCGCGTTGGCCTCGAGCCAGTTGCGGGTGTCGGCGCGGAAGTTTTCGAGATCGGCCATGTTCGTTCTTCTCCGGTGGGTTCGAGACGCCGCTCGCAGGCAACCCTGGGTCGTCCCGGTT
>CAJXIC010000334.1 GCA_913054385.1 uncultured Pseudomonadota bacterium | reverse complement strand
GAGCTCGAGTCCCAGTACCAGAACATGGGCGCCCAGATGGTGAAGGAAGTCGCCAGCAAGACCTCCGACGTCGCAGGCGACGGCACCACGACGGCGACGGTTCTGGCCCAGGCGATCTTCCGCGAGGGCTCGAAGCTCGTGGTCGCCGGCATGAACCCGATGGAGCTGAAGCGTGGGATCGAGGCGGGTGTGATCGCGATCACCGCTGAGCTCCACCGGATGTCGAAGCCGACGCGCGACTCCGCGGAGATCGCCCAGGTGGGAACCATCTCGGCGAACAACGACACGACCATCGGCGCGATCATCGCCCAGGCCATGGAGAAGGTCGGTAAAGAAGGCGTGATCACGGTCGAAGAGGGGAAGAGCCTCGAGACTGAGCTCGAAGTGGTCGAGGGCATGCAGTTCGACCGCGGCTACCTCTCGCCGTACTTCGTGACCGATCCGGAGGCAATGGAGGTGGCCATCGAAGAGCCGCTCATCCTCCTGCACGAGAAGAAGATCAGCAACATGAAGGACCTGCTGCCGCTGCTCGAGCAGGTCGCCCGCTCGGGCAAGCCGCTGCTGATCGTGGCCGAGGACATCGAAGGCGAAGCCCTCGCCACCCTCGTGGTGAACAAGATCCGCGGCACGCTGAACGTCGCCGCGGTGAAGGCGCCGGGCTTCGGGGACCGCCGCAAGGCGATGCTCCAGGACATGGCCGTCCTCACCGGTGGCCAGGTCATCGCCGAGGAGCTCGGGCTGAAGCTCGAGAATGTCACCATCAAGGACCTCGGCAAGGCCAAGCGCATCGTGATCGACAAGGACAACACCACGATCATCGACGGCGCTGGCACCCGGAAGGAGATCGAGGGTCGCTGCAACGAGATACGGAACCAGGTCGAGGAGACTTCCTCTGACTACGGCCGGGAGAAGCTGCAGGAGCGGCTGGCGAAGCTCGTCGGCGGCGTGGCCGTGGTCAAGGTCGGGGCCGCCACCGAGACCGAGATGAAGGAGAAGAAGGCACGTGTCGAGGATGCACTCCACGCCACGCGCGCCGCAGTCGAGGAGGGCATCGTGCCCGGTGGGGGCGTGGCCCTCATCCGAGCGCAGAAGGTTCTCGACAAGCTCGACCTCAGTGAGGAACAGACCGCTGGCCTCAACATCGTCCGACGCGCCATCGAGGCCCCGATCCGATTCATCTCGGAAAACGCGGGCGTCGAGGGTTCGATCGTGGTCGACAAGGTCAAGGGTCTGAAGGGCGCGAACGGCTTCAACGCCGCGACCGAAGTGTACGAAGACCTGATCAAGGCCGGTGTCATCGACCCGACGAAGGTGGTTCGCACCGCGCTACAGAACGCCGCGAGCGTGGCGTCGCTGCTGCTCACCACCGAGGCAATGGTGGCCGAGAAGCCCGACGACAAGGGCAACGGCGGCGGCGGAATGCCCGGTGGTATGCCCGGTGGTATGCCCGGCATGATGTAGCCCCAAAAGGGTTGCAACCGAATCCAGGGCCCCGGGGCGGCAACGTCCCGGGGCTCTTTGCGTTGGGGACGTTGCTGGGATGGGACGTTCCCCGGGATCGCTGGGGACGCAAGACGCTTTCGTCAGTCGAGGCCGAGCGCCTCGCGCGCCGCATCCTCGGCCGCTCGCACGACCTCGCGAATCGGTGCCTGGTGGCGGCGCGCGGCGCGCTTGCAGTCGTCGTACTCGGGAGAGACCGCTCGGGGCCCCTCGTCGCCGCCGATCACCTTCACCCGAATCTGGCCGAAGCGCGTCTTCACCCTGCGGATTTCGCGCGGCAACACGATCCGGTCCCATTCGCAGACGCGCACACCGATGGCGGTGGACTCGGCAAAGAGGATCTGGGAGAGCGCCACGCGATCGCTCGGGCGACCGAGCACGCGCACACCGAAGCCGGGGCGATTCTTCTTCATCTGCAGGTGCTGCAGCGAGACGTCGAGGGCTCCGGCCTCGAAGAGGCGCTCCATCAGGTACTCGAAGTGCTCGGGGTTCTGGTCGTCGAGGTTCGTCTCGAGCACGACGACACGATCGCTGCTGGTGGCATCCTGGCGGCCGCCCACCACGCGCAGCAGGTTCGGCAGCGGACCCGGTCGCTCGCGCCCGGCCCCATGGCCGATCGCCACGATCGTCATCGCCGGGAGGGGCCCGAAGGAATCGACCACGGTGCGGAGAATCGCAGCGCCGGTGGGCGTCACGGTTTCCCATTCGACGTGGGCGGGAACGGTCGGAATGCCGGTCAGCAATTCGAGGGTCGCCGGGGCCGGCAGCGGCAGCCTGCCATGGGCGGTCAAGACCGTGCCGTGACCCAGACCCACAGGCGAAGCGCTGACGCTGCGGATGCCGAGGCGGTGCAAACCGATGCAGGCCCCCACCACGTCGATCAGGGCGTCGGCCGCGCCGACTTCGTGGAAGTGGACGTTCTCGAGCTTCGTGCCGTGGACCCGCGCCTCGGCGCGACCGAGGGCTTCGAAGATTGCGAGCGCGCGATCGCGCACCTCGGGAACCAGCTTCGCCTTCGCGATCTGCTTTGCGATGTCTTGATGACTGCGCCCGTGGGCATGCCCCGGCGCGGCACCGTGTGCGGCGCCCGCAGAGCGCATGCGGGTCTTCTTGCCGGGGACCGGAACCTGGACGTCGAGATAGCGCGCCGTGAGCGCGCCGCGCTTGACCTTCCGCAGCACCAGCCGGTGCGGAACGCCGAGTGGCTCGAGATCGGCTTCGAGCACCCGGCGCGGAAGCCCCAGATCAAGGAGCGCGGCCAGGAACATGTTGCCTGCAATGCCCGAGAAGGCATCGAGATGCAGGCGATCCATCGCGCGCAGGCGGCTGCCCGCGCGCGCGCTAGAGCCGGTTGATGAGAGTCGCGACATAGGCCGCACCAAATCCGTTGTCGATGTTGACGACGCTGACGTTCGACGCACAACTCGTCAGCATCCCGAGCAGCGCCGTGACGCCCCCGAGTGCCGCGCCGTAACCCGCGCTGGTCGGCACTGCGATCACCGGACTGGCCACAAGCCCGCCGACCACCGAGGGCAGCGCACCCTCCATGCCAGCAATCACGATCAGTACGCGCGCATCGCGCAGGGTGTCCACCGACGAGAGCAGGCGGTGCACCCCCGCCACGCCGACGTCGTGCAGGACATCGGTCTTGTTCCCGAAGCGCCGACACACCGCCGCCGCCTCGCA
>CAJXIC010000333.1 GCA_913054385.1 uncultured Pseudomonadota bacterium | reverse complement strand
TCGTGGTCGAGCCCGAGGTCGACGAGAATTCCCGCAACCTCGAGCGGATGCACGGGGTAGGGCTCCCCCGAGAGACGTTCTTGCCCCTCGTGGACCTTCGCGGAAAAAACGTAGGCACGCTGGAGTAGCGAGAGGTCGGCGGACGGTTCGTACTCCAGGATGCGGTCGGCGATGTCGTTGAATCGCAGCATCGCTTCCGCGCCCGGCGCGGTTCGAGCCTCCCGGCGGAAAAATCGCTTTTAGTACAGTGTTTTATGAGAATACCGGTCCCGGGGGCCCCGGGCAACGCAGCGCCCGCGCTGGGTCAGGAGGTCGCCGCGCGCCAGCGCGCGAGAGCGACCTCGCGGCCAAACCGCTCGCGGGCCAACCGGGTGTCGCCGGCACGCTCGGCCTCGACGATCTCTTGCAGCGCATCCACGCAGTCCGCGATTGCGTCGTTGACGACCGCATAGTCGAAGAACGAAACCGCCTCGAGTTCGCGGTCGGCCAGCGCCAACCGATGCTCGACAGCCTCGGCGCTGTCGGTGCCGCGCCTGCGCAGCCTCTCTTCGAGCACTTCGAAACTCGGCGGAAGCAGGAAGAGAAAGCGCGCATCGTCGAGGCGGTCGCGCATCTGCTGCGCCCCCTGGACTTCGATCTCGAGCAGCAGGTCAAGACCGCTGTCGAGCGGCTCACGGAGCGCTGCCCGGCTGGTCCCGTAGAGGTGCCCGGCGTACTCGGCGTGCTCGACGAAACCGCCCTCTTCGACCAGCTTGCGGAAACCCTCTGCCCGCACGAAGTGATAGTCGCGCCCGTCCACTTCCCCTTCACGCGGCAGTCGGGTCGTATGCGACACCGAGAAGCGAAGGTTGGGATCGCGTTTGAGGAGCGCGCGGCACACCGTGGTCTTCCCGGTGCCCGAAGGCGCCGCCACCACGAAGGGGATGCCTCTCCGCACCTTCTTCACTCCCGCTCGAATTCGGAATCGGCGAGGCGCGAGGCAACGGTTTCGGGATTGATCGCAGACAGGATCACGTGGTCGCTATCCGTCACCAGAATCGAGCGTGTCCGACGACCCTGCGTCGCATCGACCAGTTTCCCCCGCTCGCTCGCTTCTTCGCGCAGCCGGCGCATCGGGGCCGACTGCGGCGAAATGATCGCAACCACCCGGGAGGCCATCACGAGGTTCCCGTAGCCGACGTTGATCATCCGCAGCACGGCGGGGCCGCTGCGCGGGGCGGGTCTACTCAATGTTCTGGACCTGCTCTCGCATCCGCTCGAGTTCGGTCTTCAATTCGACGACGTCGCTCGCCATCGGAGCATCGCTGGCTTTCGATCCGACGGTGTTCGCTTCCCGCGCCATTTCCTGGAGAAGGAAATCGAGTTTGCGTCCCACGGCGGATTCGGCGGCCAGGAACTCGCGGAACTGGCCCACGTGGGAGCGCAGCCGAGCGAGTTCCTCGGTGATGTCGAGCCGGTCGCTGGCCAGGACGATCTCCTGGTGGAGCCGCGCCGGCTCCAGCGGCAGCGCGCCGGTTTCGAACTCTTCCGCCCGCCGTTTCCACTTCTCGCGAACCGCCTCGAGGACCTCGCCCGAGCGCTCCTCGAAGCGCACCGCGAGTTTTTCGACTCGGTCGAGCCGAAGGAAAAGTTCGCGGGCAAGCGCTTGCCCTTCGGCCTCGCGCATCGCCACCACACCCTCGAGTGCCCCATCGACGCCGCGAAGCAGCGGCGCCTGGACCGAGTCTTCGTCGCGGCGCAGCTCGATGGGGGTGGCCACCCCGGGAAGACCCAGCAGTCCGGCCGCGTCGAGGCCCGAGGGCAGATCGTGGCGCGCCGCCAGCGCTTCTACGGATTCGAAGTAGCGCCCGGCCAACTCGAGATCGACGTGAACCTCGGGTGTCGGAGGGCGCTGCCCGGCGAAGCTGATGCCGACTTCGACGCGGCCGCGCGCGAGGCACTCGCGCACGCGCCCCACGACCGACGCCTCGAGGGCCGCGAAGGCCCGGGGCAATCGCACCCGGACATCGAGGTGCCGGTGATTCACGCAGCGAATCTCGACTTCGAGTCCGGCGGCCTCGAGTTCGACGGCGGCGCGGCCGAAACCCGTCATGCTGCGCGTCATTTTTCTCCCCTTGCGCTGGCAATCGCCCGCGGCAGTTCGATCCCGACTTCCCCGCGCGTCGCCGTCGCCGTCCCCATCTTGCCGATCACCACACCCGCGGCGGCGTTTGCCAGGACCGCCGCCTCGAGCAGGCTGGCCCCCGCAGAAGCGGCCAGCACCAGCGTGGCCATGGCGGTATCGCCCGCCCCCTGCACGTCGAACACCTCGCGGACTGCGGTGGGTACGACGACCGCCGCTTCACCCGGTTCGAGGATCGTCATGCCGGCACGACCTCGCGTCACCACGAGGCGAGACTCGCCGAAGTTTCGCGCAAGCGCCTCGAAGAGGGCCGCTTCGGGCATCTCCGAGCCCGATTCGACGGGAACCGCCCCCCGCGAAGCCATCCGGCAGGCCTCGGCCCAGTTTGGCTTCAAGAGCGAAGCCCCACGGTAACGGGCCACGTCCTCCTTCGGGTCAACCGCCACCGGGACGCCGCGCTCCCCGAGACTCGCGAGAAGCGGAGCGACGAGCCCATCGCAGAGAACGCCCTTCGCGTAATCGACCAGGATGGCGGCATCCAAGCGCTGCCCCCAGGCCCTCGTCGCGTCGAGCATCGCCGCCACCGAAGCCTTCGCCACCGGCGCGCGAGTCTCCCGATCGAAGCGAACGACCTGTTGTCCCCCTGCGACGACGCGGGTCTTGCGCGTGGTGGGGCGACCGGCTTCGCAGACGATTCCATCGCCGGCGATCCCCAGATTCGCCAGGGCGCCGCGGACCGCGGCGGCGTCCGCGTCGTCCCCCACCACCGAGACCAGGGCGCAACGTCCGCCGAGGGCGATCACGTTGCGGGCGACATTGCCGGCGCCCCCGAGCACCGTGGACTCCGCATCGACCTGCACCACCGGGACGGGCGCTTCTGGGCTGATCCGCTCCGCCCGGCCCCACAGGTATTCGTCGAGCACCACGTCGCCAACGACGAGGACCTGGACGCGATCGAAGGCCTCGAGCAGTTTCTGCAGCCGGTCGGCATCGAGTTGGTCGACGCTCCGCGCGGCGTCCTTATCGGGTTTCAACTCTCGGCTCCCGTCGGCCGCGGCTGCGCGGCTTCGGC
>CAJXIC010000332.1 GCA_913054385.1 uncultured Pseudomonadota bacterium | reverse complement strand
TCAAAGCCGGGGAGCGCTTCGAGCGCGGGGTTCTTTACCCGCGTGATGGTGTCCCCGACCTCGACATCCGCCAGCGCCTTGATGCCCGTGACCACGATGCCCACCTCCCCGGCGCGCAACTCCGAAACCGCCCGGGGAAAGGGATCAATCACGCTCAGCTGCTGGATCTCACTAATATTTCCGGCCACCATGAAACGCACCGGCAGCTTTAGCGAAAGCCTCCCATCGACCACGCGGACGAGCATCACGACGCCGACATACGAATCGAACCAGGCATCGAAAACCAGCGCACGGGTCGGGCCATCGTCCTCCGGCGGCGGCGGCGGAATGCGCTGGACTACGGCCTCGAGCAGTTCCGAGATGCCCAAGCCGGTTTTCGCCGAGACCGCGAGCACGTCCGCCGCGTCGAGCCCCACGACCTCCTCGATTTCCTCGGCAACGCGGTCGGGGTCCGCCGCGGGCAAGTCGACCTTGTTGACCACCGGAACGATCTCGAGCCCCGCGTCCACCGCGAGGTAGGCGTTCGCCAGGGTCTGGGCCTCGATCCCCTGGACCGCATCCACCACCAGCAGCGCCCCCTCGCAGGCCTGCAGCGCGCGCGAAACCTCGTACGAGAAATCGACGTGCCCGGGAGTATCGATCAGGTTGAGGATGTATTCGAGACCGTCGCTCGCAACGAAGGTCATGCGCGCCGTCTGGGCCTTGATCGTGATCCCACGCTCGCGCTCGATTTCCATGTTGTCGAGGAACTGATCCTTTTTTTCTCGCCCGGAAAGCGCTCCGGTCGATTCGAGCAGCCGATCGGCCAGCGTACTCTTGCCGTGGTCGATGTGGGCGATGATGCAGAAGTTCCGGATCCTGGACTGGAAGTCGTCTCTCATGCCGGCATCCGGCTGGGGCTTGCGAGATAGACCGCGAGCGCCTGACGCCAGTCCCGGAGCGCGACACCGAGGCCTTCGGCGCGCCGGCAGTCGAGCACCGAACGCCGCGGACGCTTCGCGGGCAGATGGAGGTCCGCAGTCGCTGCGCGAACGACCGCCACCTCGGAAAACCCGGCCTGGTCGAGAACTTCCCGGGCGAAGTCGTACCAGGTGGTCGCGCCGCGATTCGACAGGTGCAGGCGGCCCCGGGCGCCCGCTTCGTGGAGCGCGAGCAAGCCCTCGCCGAGATCCCAGGCGTAGGTCGGCGACCCCACCTGATCGTCTACGACTTTCAGTGGAGTCTCGTCTCCTTCGCTGCGGCGCTTTAGCGCCTGGCCCAGGATCGCCTCCACGAAGTTTTTTCCGGGGCCAAAGAGCCAACTCGCGCGAACCACGAGAAACTCGGGGTCGATGGACTGCAACACTTCTTCGCCTGCCAGCTTCGAGCGACCATAAGCGCTCTGGGGATTGGGAAACGCCGCCTCGTCGTAGTCTCGTTCGGACTCACCGTCAAAGACGTAGTCGGTCGAAACATGGACCAGCGCGTGTCCATGCTTCGCACAACTCCGGCCCAGATTCGAGGGTCCATCGCGGTTGACGCGCAGCGCCGCCTCCCACTCGCTCTCGCATCGATCGACCGCCGTGAAGGCCGCAGCGTTCAGGACAGTCGACTCCCGGGGGAGCAAAGCCAGTGCGGCGTCCACCGCCTTTTCATCTGCGATATCCAGATCTGCATGGGAGAAGGCCGCGGCAAGCCGGCGCCCAGGGTCGTCAGCCAGCATCCGAACCAGGCAGCAGCCAAGCTGACCTTGCGCGCCCACGACGGCAAAGGACCGGTTCACGAGCCGGCCCCGTCCGCGGCCAGCACCCAGGTCGCGATCCCCTGCTCTTCCAGCCGATTCGCTTCCCTGCGCGCAGCGTCTCGTGTGCCATAGGGGCCCACGCGGACCCGCCAACTCGATGATCCGCCGTCTTCTAGAGGCACCACGCGAGCCTCGAAGCCCAGCTTCTGCAGCGACTTCGCGCGATCTTCCGCAGCGCCCACGCTCTCGAAGGCGCCCACCTGCACCAGGTAGCCGAGGGTCCCTGCGGCCCGCCTCTGCGGCGGCGGCGCCCCGGCCTTCGCCCTCCCCGGACCCTCCGAAACCAGTTTCGCGGCGATCACCGCGCTCCCTCGCTCGCCCTGCGCCTCCGGAACCGCGTCCAGAGACCACGGGATCTCCTGGAGCTCGCCCTGGCTGTAACGGAGGACCAACCCGGGCTCGTCGGCAAAGAGTCCGAGGCCCATTCCAATCACGAAGGCCAACCCGCAGAAGGCCAGAAGCTTCACAACCGCGGCAACCCAACCGCCCCGCGCCCCGCGCGATTTCGACCGCTTCGCCATCACATCTGCTCCGGAGCGGCAAGACCCAGTACCGAGAGCCCATTCGCGAAGACCACCCGAACCGCCAGCGTGAGCCCTAGCCGTGCCGCCGTCAGTTGCGGATCGTCCGACAGGACCCGGTGCCTCGAACCATCTTGCACGTAGGGATTCCAGAGGCCCGCCACGTCGCGGAGGTAGTAAGCAACGTGATGCGGCTCGCGAGACGCCGCCGCGCCCGCGACGACTTCCGGGAATTCCGCGAGCTTTCGGATCAACTCGATCTCTTCGGGGAGATCCAGACGAGAACCGTCAAAATCCTCGCCTGTCGGCATCGGCACACCGCCCAGGACCGCCTTCCGTTCGATCCCATGGGTCCTCGCGTGCGCGTACTGCACGGTGTAGGCGGGGTTCTTTCGCCAGTTTCGATCGGTCGCGAGATCGAGATCGAAGTCGAGGTGAGCGTCGGCGCGGCGCTCGATCATGAAGAAACGAAAGACGTCGGTCCCCACTTCTTCCACCAGCTCGTCGACCGTGATGAAGTTCGCGCGCCGGGTGCTCTGCTTGACCTTCTCCCCACCGCGCGTGAGGGTGACGAATTGATGGAGCACCAACTCGATCCGATCGGCATCGCAGCCGAGTGCGCCCACCGCACTCTTCACGAACGGAAACTGTTCGATGTGGTCGGCGCCCATCACGTCGATGATCACGTCGAAGCCCCTCCGGATCTTCTCGCGGTGGTAGGCGATGTCCGGGAGCAGATAAGTCGGCTCTCCCGTTCGTTTGACGAGTACCCGCTCGCGGTCCAGACCGAGCGCCGTCGCGCGGAACCAGACGGCTTCATCCGCGTCGTAGACCAGATCCTTCGCCCGCAAGTCGGTCAACACCTTCTCGAGACGCCCCTCCTCGTAGAGGGTGCG
>CAJXIC010000331.1 GCA_913054385.1 uncultured Pseudomonadota bacterium | reverse complement strand
GTCGCCATGGGCCTGCTCGCGCTCTACGTCTTTGGCGCGGGAAAGGCCGCGCTGATGCCCTTCCACCGCTGGCTGCCCGCGGCGATGGTGGCACCGACCCCGGTGAGCGCCCTGCTGCACGCGGTCGCCGTCGTAAAGGCCGGAGTCTTCACGATCCTGAAGGTCGTGGTCTACATCTTCGGCATCGACTTCCTGGCCGAAACCGGCGCTTCGGTCTGGCTGCGCTACGTCGCCGCGTTTACGCTGCTTGCGGCGTCGATCATCGCGCTCTCGAAAGACAACCTGAAGGCGCGCCTCGCGTACTCTACGGTCAGCCAACTCGCCTACATCGTTCTCGGGGCGGCACTCGCCACGGGCGCGGGCGTCATCGGCGGCGGCATGCACATCGCGATGCACGCCATGGGGAAGATCACGCTCTTCTTCTGCGCCGGGGCGATCCTGGTGGCGGCGCACAAGACGAAGGTGAGCGAACTCGACGGCATCGGCCGCGCCATGCCCTTCACCATGGGCGCCTTTGCGCTCGGCTCGATGAGCATCATCGGGTTGCCGCCCATGGGCGGCGCCTGGAGTAAAACGCTGCTGGTACTGGGCGCCGCCGAGGGCCACGACGTGATCTTCGTCGGCGTGCTGATGTTGAGTTCGCTGCTCAGTCTGGGCTACCTCGCGCCGATCGTCGGCCGAGCCTTCCTCTTTCCACAGCCCCACCCGGCAGCCCACCCGGGCGAGTCGGCCACCCCGGAGCCATCGGGGTCCCGCCTGCGCGAGGCCCCCCTGCTCTGTGTGGTACCGCTCTGCGCCACCGCAATCGGCTGCGTCGTTCTCTTTTTCTCCGCCGAAGCGATCTACGATCTGCTTCGTGCGATCCACCCGGGACCCTGAAATGCCCCACGACGACTCGCAGAAAACGCCTTCCAGGCACTGGCTCGAGCGCCCCGGCAGCGTCAACAAACTGATCCGTGGTTTGGCGGTCTTCTGCGCGGTGCTGCTGGTCGCCGACTTCTTCTACGAGAAGTTGACCCACTACGCATGGGAACAGGCGCCCGCGTTCTACGCGGTCTTCGGCTTCGTCTCCTGCGTCTTCCTCGTCATTGCCGCCAAGGGCCTGCGCCGGCTGCTGATGCGCGACGAGGATTACTATGACTGAGTGGCTGCCGCCGGGCTTCGTACTGATCCTCGGCGCGCTCTTCGTGCCGTTCCTGCGCGGGCATACCCGCAAGGTCTGGCTGCTGCTCCTCCCGGTGCTGGGCTTACTCCAGATCTGGGGCCTCCCCAACGGCTACGAGTGGAACCTCACGCTCTTCGATTTCGACCTGCAACTGGTTCGCGTCGACGCCCTCTCCCGGATTTTCGGCACCGTCTTCTACCTCGCTGCGTTCCTTGGCTTGATCTTCGCGCTCCACGTCGAAGACGACCTCGAGGTGGTTTCTGCGTTGATGTACGCGGGCGCGGCCATCGCGGCGGTCTTTGTCGGTGACCTGATCTCGCTCTTCGTCTTCTGGGAACTCACTGCGGTCACTTCGCTGTTCCTGATCTGGGCCCGCAGAACCGAGCGCGCCTATCGCGCCGGGCTCCGCTACCTGATCGTCCAGATCACCTCCGGCGTGCTGCTGCTCGCCGGGACACTGATCCATTACGCCGACACGGGCTCACTCGCCTTCGGCTCGCTCGGGCTCGTGAGCCTCGGCACCGGACTGATCTTCGTGGGCTTCGGCATCAAGGCCGCCTTCCCGCTGCTCCACGCCTGGCTCGAGGACGCCTACCCCGAGGCCACGGTCACCGGGACCGTCTTCCTCTCGGCCTTCACCACGAAGCTCGCGATCTACGCCCTGGCCCGAAGCTTTGCCGGCACCGAGATCCTCGTTCCGATCGGCGCACTGATGACCGTCTTCCCGATCTTCTACGCGGTGATCGAGAACGACTTGCGGCGCGTGCTCGCCTACAGCCTGAACAACCAACTCGGCTTCATGGTCGTCGGCATCGGCATCGGCACCGAGATGGCGCTCAACGGCACGGTCGCCCACGCCTTCGCTCACATCCTCTACAAGGCGCTGCTCTTCATGTCGATGGGCGCAGTGCTCTTCCGTGCCGGTACGATAAAGGGATCGGAACTCGGCGGGCTCTACAAGTCGATGCCCTGGACCGCGGCCTTCTGCATCGTCGGTGCGGCTTCGATCTCGGCCTTTCCACTCTTCAGCGGCTTCATCTCGAAGTCGCTGATCCTCGCCGCGACCGCCGACAATCACTACACGCTGACCTTCCTCGTCCTGCTTTTCGCCTCGGCGGGCGTCTTCCACCACGCGGGAATCAAGGTTCCCTACTTCGCGTTCTTCGCGCACGATTCAGGGATCCGCTGCGAGGAGGCTCCCCTGAACATGCGCATCGCCATGGGGATCGCGGCCGCACTCTGCATCGGCCTCGGCCTCTGGCCCGGGCTCCTCTACTCCCTGTTGCCCTTCCCGGTCAATTTTGATCCGTACACCACCACTCACGTCGTCACGCAATTGCAACTGCTCTTCTTCGCGGCCGCGGCTTTCGTCTTCCTGCAGAAAACCGGAATCTACCCCCCCGAACTCGCCTCGATAAACCTCGACGTCGATTGGCTCTATCGCCGGGCAGGGCCGCGGCTCGTGGCGGCCATCGGTGCGACCTGGGTCCGTACCCGCGAGGCCCTGGCCCACTCGGCCGGCCGCCACTTCGAGGCCGCCGCGGCGCAACTGCGCGCGCTGCACGCCCCACCGGGGGTCCTCGGCGAGCCCTGGTCGACAAGCCAGGCCACGCTCTGGGTGGCCCTCGCTCTCGTCGCCTGCCTTGCCGTGGCATACTGGTAAACGAGCACTCGCGATCCCGCTTCGGAGCCCCGGCCTACTGGAGCCCCTGGAAGACCCCGAGTGTCATGACGGCCGTGGGGCACTCACTCGGCGCTTCCACGGGCCCGCTGCTCGTGTAGCGCGAACTGTGGGATCTGCTGCGTGCGCTGAACGCCCCGAAGCGGTTGCAATACCGGACGCGCCCGAGCCGCACCACTACGTCGATCTCGTCTCCCTCTGAGACGAAACCGTGCAGCAGATCCGTCGAGCGGCAGTAGGCCGTGATGCGGCGATTCTCCGAGATCACGACCCGCTGGCATACCCCAGTGCGATCGCGATAGCTGTAGCCGTTGCGCCCTCTCCGGCTCCAATTCTCGCAGGGCAATTCGATCAGGCC
>CAJXIC010000330.1 GCA_913054385.1 uncultured Pseudomonadota bacterium | reverse complement strand
ATGTCGCTGGCTTTGGGATGGGGGATCCTGCTCTCGACGCCGGTCACCCTCTTCCTGGTTCCCTGCCTCTACACCCTGGCAAGCGACCTCGGACATCGCTCTGCCGCCTAGCAAGCACGCCTCCAACGGGGCCGCCGCGCAGCCGCGTCGCGGCCACCGTGCGGAAGCCTCTGCCAGGCGGCAAACTGAAACCCTCCGCCGCAACCAGGAGACCGCGCACGCAATGCTCCGCGAGTCCGAAAATCTCGACGATCCCGAACGCATCGAAGAACTTCGCGCGCGTATTCGATCGAAGATTCCGCTGCGACGCTGGTACGAGGAGTGCTACGACCGCTACCAGGCGTGCCTCGAACGCTGCCCGAGCGAAGGCATCGCCCTCGAGATCGGGGCCGGAGCCAGCTTTGCCCCCGAGCGTGTCCCCGGACTGGTGACCTCGGACCTCCTGCCCTACGACGGCGTCGACCAGGTCGCCGACGCCATGGCTCTCCCCTTCGAGGACGCAAGCCTGCGCGCGATCTTGATGCAGAATGTCTTTCACCACATCCCCGACGTCGGCGCCTTCCTCGCGGAGGCGCAGCGCACGCTGGTGCCCGGGGGCCGAGTGTTGATGATCGAACCGCATCCGGGGTGGCTCGCGACGCCCTTCTGGACCCATCTCCACCACGAGACCTTCGACCCCCAAGCGACTTCGTGGCGCTTCGATTCGAGGGGACCTTTGAGCGATGCCAACGGCGCACTGCCGTGGATCGTCTTCCAACGCGACCGCGCGCGTTTCGAGGATGAATTTCCAGGGCTCGAAGTCGCCTCGTACCGCGTGCACACCGCGCTTCGCTACTTCCTGGTGGGCGGCCTCAAGACCTGGTCCTTGATCCCGAGTCGGGGCTTCGCCCTGGCGACCCGGGTGGATGCCTTCCTTTCGGCCCACTGCCCAAAGATGGGAAGCTTCGTCGACATCGAGCTGGTTCACCGGCCCACGCGGACCGGCTGAACGCCAAGCGCAAGGCACGCTGACAGCTTCGGCCTCAGTCGGTACCCTCTCGCTCGCGAGCGCGGGAAACCTTCGGGGCTCCGGCGGCCATCGCACCGGGGGGAAGCTTTCCGCGCGAGCAGACCGCGGAAGCACGAGTCATGGGCACAGTCGTCATCACAGGCTCCGCGGGGCTCATCGGGTCCGAGGCCGCGCGCTTCTTCCACGAGCGCGGCCTCGATGTTCTCGGCATCGACAACGATCTGCGAAGCAGCTTCTTCGGCAAGGCCGCCTCGACCCGCCGGAACCGCGAGCAACTCGAAGAGACGCTCCCCCGCTACCGCCACCTCGATCTCGACATCCGCGACGCCGACGGCATCGAACGCGCCTTCCGCGAGCGCGGCAGCGAGATCAAGGCGGTGATCCACACCGCAGCCCAGCCCTCCCACGACTGGGCCGCGCGCGAGCCCGCCACGGATTTCTCGGTGAACGCCACGGGCACCCTGAACCTCCTCGAGGCCACCCGGAACACCTGCCCGGAGGCTTGCTTCCTGTTCACCTCGACCAACAAGGTCTACGGCGACCGACCGAACGCGCTCCCGCTCATCGAACTCGAAACCCGCTACGAAATCGATCCTTCGCATCCCTATGCCGAGCACGGCATCGACGAGCAGATGTCGATCGACCACAGCACGCACTCGCTCTTCGGGGTTTCGAAGGCGGCGGCAGACCTGATGGTCCAGGAATACGGTCGCTACTTCGGGATCCCTACCGGGATCTTCCGGGGCGGCTGCCTCACCGGAGGCGGCCACGCGGGAGCGGAACTGCACGGCTTCCTCTCCTACCTGATGCGCTGCTGCCTCGAGGGTCAGCCCTACACGATCTTCGGATACAAGGGGAAGCAGGTACGCGACAACATCCACGCCTCCGACCTCGTGAACATGTTCTGGCACTTTTTTAAAGCGCCCGGCGTAGCCGAGGTCTACAACGCGGGCGGCGGACGCTTCAGCAACTGCTCGATGCTCGAGGCCATCGCGCTCTGCCAGGAAATCAGTGGGCGCGAACTCGATGTCACCTACAAGGACGAGAATCGCATCGGCGACCACATCTGGTACATCAGCGACGTGCGTCGCTTCGAGTCGCAGTACCCCGACTGGTCCTTCGAATACAATCTGCGACAGACCCTCGAAGCCATCTTCGAAGATTGGCGCGAGCGCCTCGGACCGGCGCGTTGAGCACAGCGCACGCTGCGGGGTGCGCGGGTTGAGCGACCGGGCGGCTGTGCGCGGCGGCTGGAGGTTCTGGGTCCTCCTCTCCACAGTCGTTCTTCTCTATTCGGCGATCTTCTCGACGGGGGCCCCGGGCGGACGCTGGGAGAACCGGACCTTCGGCTCGCCGCTGTGGAGCGAAGAAGACCCGGGCGGCTTCTACCTGCCAAGCGCCCACCAGATCTTCGACTTCGAGAATCGGCCGCTCTTTCCCGGCCACCCCGGAGCCTCGCTGCATCTCGTGCTCCACGGCGTTCAGAAGCTGCACTTCGCCCTGGCGAGCCCCGAAGGCCTGACCTTCACCGAGTTCACCGCGCGCTTCCTGCGCGATGCCTGGATCGCGGCGAAACTCGCGATGACGCTCCTCCACCTGCTCTCGTTCTTCCTGATCTACCGGCTGGCCCGGCGCCTCACCACCGAGCGCGCCGCGGTGATCGCAACCCTCGGCTACGCCTCCTCGTTGACCGTGCTGCACTTCATCTCGCGCATCTCGGTCGAACCGCTGATGGTGATCTTCTTCGTCGGGACCCTGCTCGCCCTGGCCGCTTCCCTCGACCGGCTCCAGCGCGCGTCGGCCGGCCCGGCGCTCGCCTTCGCGGGGCTGGCGGGCGCGCTGGCCATCTCCGGGACCGCCACGAAGATGAATTTCCTGGGGCCCCTTCCCTTCTTCGGAGTGCTCATCCTCTTGGTGGCAGCCGGCGCGCTGCGCGGGGGCGATTCGCGTTGGCGGCGGCGCGCCGGCCTGGCGGCCACATTCACCGCGGGCGCGAGCATCGGCGGGGTCGCCTGGCTAGAGGTGATCCACGTAGGCGACCTGCGCGAGCTTTGGACCTGGATCGCCACCGCTCAGACGGTCTCCCCGGTGTGGGACCTCGAACGCTTCCTACCGAGCCTCGACGTCTACGGAATCTTCCAGTTCTGCGAACTCCTTTTCATTGCAGCCGGCGTGGTGGGCTGGGTGCGATTCCTGCGACGGCCC
>CAJXIC010000329.1 GCA_913054385.1 uncultured Pseudomonadota bacterium | reverse complement strand
CCGGTCTGCGACGTGTTCCCCGTGATGACCGCCAACCAGCCGGGGCAGGGCGCGCGGTTCGCGCTCCAGTTGCAACGCCGCTTGCTCGAAGTGGTTCGTGTAGAGATGGGCGTCGCCGAGGGTGTGGATGAACTCCCCGGGCTCGAGACCGCAGACCTTCGCCACCATCAGCGTGAGCGCGGCGTAGGAAGCGATGTTGAAGGGAACGCCGAGGAAGAGGTCGGCACTCCGCTGGTAGAGCTGGCAGGAGAGCCGGTTGTCCGCGACGTAGAACTGGAACAGCAGGTGACACGGGGGCAGCGCCATGCGCGGCAGATCCGAGACGTTCCAGGCGCAGACGATCATGCGCCGCGAATCCGGGTTGCTCTGGATCTGCTCGAGAACTTCGGCGATCTGATCGATGTGTTCGCCACCGGGGGTGGGCCACGAGCGCCACTGGTGCCCATAGACCGGCCCGAGTTCACCGTCGGCATCGGCCCATTCGTCCCAGATGCGCACACCGTGCTGCTTCAGGTAGGCGATGTTCGTATCGCCGCGGAGGAACCAGAGCAGCTCGTGCAGGATCGAGCGCAGGTGGAGGCGCTTGGTGGTCAGGAGCGGAAAGCCCTCGCGCAGATCGAAACGCAGCTGGTGGCCGAAGGAGCTGTGGGTGCCGGTCCCGGTGCGATCCGTCTTGGGGTTCCCGTCTTCGAGAACGTGACGCATCAGGTCCAGGTAGGGCTTCATCGGAGGCCAGTGTATCACCGGGCCACAGCGGCGACTAGCAGGGAACCGCCTGGGGAAGCCTTCAGAAGAGGTTGCGCGCGATCTCGACGCCGCCGACCCACGTGCCGATGATGCTCCCGACAGTCGTCAACACGAAGACCAGGAAGATCCGGAGCAGACGGCTTCGCCACCAGCGGCTCGGCACGGCGAAGTCGTCGCCCAGCGTGCGGAACTCCGCCACCAGCGGGGGCCTCGCCCAGGCCTGCACGAAGGCCGCCACGTAGCCGGCTCCCACCAGGGGCGTGAGGCTCGTGAAGGGAGCCGCGAGCGCGGCCGCCAGCGTAGTGAGCGGGTGTGCGGCCGCGAGGAGCCCACCGATCCCGGTGGGCACGGCGTTGGCGACGAACCAGTAGAGGGCGTTCTCACCCGCTGCATCCGGGCCCCGGAGGTAACCAATGCTGGCGATCGAAGCCAGGATGGCGGCCGGGATCCCCCACCCGAGGATCTTCCAGGCCACGGGGACCTTCGGAATCGTCTCGATGGCTTCGAGATCGACCGGATCTCCGCTTTCGAGCGCAGTGCGCATGCCGGCGACGTGACCGGCGCCCACCACCGCCACCACGCGGTCGCCTTTCGCGCGGCGGATCCGCTCGGCAAGATAGGTATCGCGCTCGTCGATCAGCGCGATCTTCAGCGCCGGCATGACGTCGCCGAGTTCTCGCATCATCTCGCTGAGAACGTCCTGCTCGCGGATGCGGCGCAGCTCCTCTTCGGAGATCTCCGGCGAGTCGAAGGCATTTGCGAGCAGGCTCGAGAGCAG
Organism: uncultured Pseudomonadota bacterium; assembly: GCA_913054385.1. Classification (GTDB taxonomy): domain Bacteria; phylum Myxococcota_A; class UBA9160; order UBA9160; family UBA4427; genus JAYGCV01. The sequence continues at coordinate 1,707 of CAJXIC010000329.1, read as the reverse complement.
CATGAGCTTGCGCCAGGCGGAAAGGGCAGACCACGCGCGGCGCAGGGTGATGCGCACATCCCGGTCGCAGAGTTCTACCGGAATGCCGTTGGCCTCGGCGACGCGTGCGGCTTCGAGCAGCTCGCTCCCGGGCGTCACGCCGAGTTGCAGGCCCAGGCGCTTCTGGTACGAAGCGAGCATCCCGTTCACGATGAGACTCGCGAGCTGTTTCTTGCGGATGATCTCGCGCAGGTCGAGGGATTCGAAGCCCGTTCCCGACACCAGTGCCTCGTAGCGCTGGGCGTCGAGTTCGATGCACACCGTATCGGGTGCCTCGGTTTCGATCACGTGGCGTACGAGGTCGACCGATTCCATCGAGATGTGGGCCGTACCCACCAGCACGAAGGTGCGATCCCCCACCGTGACACGATGGACATCGCGCCGGGCCGCTTCGTCGTCTGCTGCATTCATGGCCGCGAAGAGTCGCCTGCCCGGCGGCGCGAGGCAAGCGCCGGAACGACCCTCGCGAGCAGGAGCACGCCGATGATGCCGGCGTAGAGCGCGGGCTCCCGGAAATCGGCCTTCTGCACCCAGGCGAAATGGACCACCGCGAGGCCCGCGGCCAGGTACAGGCCCCGGTGCAGTCGCTTCCATCGTCGCCCCAGCCGCCGCATGGCGCGGCGAGTCGAGGTCGCAGCGAGAGCGGCGAGGATCACGAAGGCGGCGAAGCCCACCAGGATGTAGGGGCGTTCAGCGAGGTCCTCGCCAACGGCCTTCCAGTCGAAGCCGAGGTCCAGCCCGACGAAAATCGCGAGGTGAATGCTGGCGTAGCCGAAGGCCACCAACCCGAAGCTCCGGCGGTAGGGGACGAGAGCGTTCCGGTACGGAGCCAGCGCGATCCGGTAGCGACCCAGGCGTTTCCAGCCCAAGCGTTGCAGTGGCGTCACCGCGAGGCAGAGGGCGAGGAAGCGCAATGCCAGCAGCCCCGTGCTGTGCTCGAGGAATTCGACGGGGTTCGCCCCGAGCGGCGGGGGCACAGGTGGTGTCGGGGAAAAGGCCTGCGCGGCGGCGAATGCGAGTTGCCCCGCCGGCAGCGCGCAGAGAAGCAGCACACCCGCGTGCAGGGCCCGGGCTTTCTGCTTTCGTTCGAGGGCCATCGGGGCTCAGAAGTTCTTTCGCAGGTCCATTCCCGCGTAGAGCGAGGCGACTTCGTCGGCGTACCCATTGAAGGGGAGGGTCGGCCGCTTCGCGAGCTCCCCGATGCGGCGCTCGCGGCGCTGACTCCAGCGGGGGTGATCGACGTCGGGGTTCACGTTGGCGTAGAAGCCGTACTCGCTCGGGGCCATCCGCTGCCAGCTGGTCTGCGGGGGATCTTCCTGCAGGCGGATCTTCACGATCGATTTGATGCTCTTGAATCCGTACTTCCACGGGACGACCAGGCGCAGGGGTGCCCCGTTCTGGTTGGGCAGGGTTTCGCCGTACATGCCGACTGCGAGAATGGAGAGCGGATGCATGGCTTCGTCGATGCGAAGGCCCTCGGTGTAGGGCCAGTCGAGGATCGGTCGTCGCTGTCCGGGCATTTGTTCCGGGTCGAAAAGGGTCTCGAAGACGACGTAGCGCGCCTTCGAAGTGAGCCCCTGGCGCGAAAGCAGGGCGCCGAGCGGGAACCCCACCCAGGGAATCACCATCGACCAGGCTTCGACGCAACGAAGCCGGTAGATCCGTTCT
>CAJXIC010000328.1 GCA_913054385.1 uncultured Pseudomonadota bacterium | reverse complement strand
GATGGCAGGGGTCGAATTCGATCGTCATCTCGGGGTCCGCTTGCGTGCGCGCAGGCCCAGCATAGCCGCTCGTGGGGCCAGGGCGGGGTAGGCCCTCGACGCGGGGAGGGCGAGGCGTCAGACTGGAACGCGTTTCAGTTCTAGAACCGGCCCCAACCGGCGAGGCAAACGATGTACATCGGATACGACGACGAGCAGGAGGCGCTGCGACGCGAACTCCGCGCGTACTACGAAAAACTGCTCACCCCCGAAACCGTTCAGGAACTTCGCCGAGGCGAAGGCGTGGGCGAGGCGATGCGCCGGGTCGTACGGCAGATGGGAGAGGATGGTTGGCTGGGCATCGGCTGGCCCGAGGAGTACGGCGGCCAGGGTCGCTCCGTCATGGAGCAGTTCATCTTCTTCGACGAGTCGATGAAGGCCGGCGCCCCGGTCCCGATGCTGACGATCAACAGCGTTGCCCCCACGTTGATGCAATACGGCAGCGATGAACAGAAGGCCTTCTTCCTGCCGAAGATCCTGAAGGGCGATCTGCACTTCTGCATCGGCTACACCGAGCCGAATGCGGGGACCGATCTGGCCTCGCTCACGACCCGCGCCGATCGCGACGGCGACGATTGGGTGATCAACGGGCAGAAGGTCTTTACCAGCCTCGCCGGCGACGCCGACTACGTGTGGCTTGCGGTTCGCACCGACCCAGAGGTCGCGAAGCACGAGGGACTCTCGCTCTTCGCCGTGGAAATGAAGACCCCGGGAATTTCAAAGGACCCGATGGATCTTCTCTCGGACCACGATATCCACACCACCTACTACGACAACGTGCGCGTTCCGGCCTCGGCCCTCGTCGGTGGTCTGAACCGCGGCTGGCGTCTGATCATCAACCAATTGAATCACGAGCGCGTCACCCTCTGCTCGCCGGGGATGCTCGAGGGCGTTTATGACGAAACCGTCCGGTGGGCACGCGAAACGCGGCGTCCGGACGGTCGGCGCGTGATCGACGACGAGTGGGTGCAGGTGAACCTGGCACGTGTGCGGGCTGGCCTCGAGTTTTTGCGGCTGATCAACTGGAAGGTGGCGTGGACGGGAACCCAGGGGAGGCTCGACGTGGCCGATGCCTCGGCGGTCAAGGTCTTCGGGACCGAGTTTTACATGGAATCGTTTCGCCACCTGATGGAGGTGCTCGGGCCCCGCGGCTACCTGGCCCCGGGATCGCCCGGAAGCGCCGTTCGCGGCCACCTCGAGACCCTCTACCGCAGTCTTTTGATCTTGACCTTCGGCGGCGGCACCAACGAGATCCAGCGCGACCTGATCGGAATGTTTGGCCTCGGCCTGCCGCGGGCGCCGCGGTTCTAGGGGGAAGAAAGAATGGATTTCGCCTACAGCGACGAACAGGGTGCGATCAGCGAACTCGCGCGGAAGATCTTCAGCGATCGGATCCAGCCCGACGGGCTGCGAGCGCTCGAGCGTTCCGAGGCGCCGCGCTTTGACGAGGGTCTCTGGAGGGCACTGGCCGATGCGGGCCTGGTGGGCATCGCGATCCCCGAGGCCGAGGGCGGGGGCGGACTCGGTTTTCTCGAACTGTCGGTGATCCTCGACGAACTCGGCCGCGCCGTGGCCCCCGTGCCCCTCTACGAATCGTTGGTGCTGGGTTCGCTGCCGCTGGTGGAGTTTGGCAGCGACGCGCAGCGCGAGCGTTGGCTGCCGGCGATGGCCTGCGGCGAGGCGATCTGGACCGCGGCGTTGCAGGAGCCCGAGGCTTCGGCGGCGGCACCCGAGACGCGGGCGCGAGCGGTGGAAGGCGGCTTTGAGCTTTCGGGCGAGAAGATCGGTGTGCCGGCAGCGGAACTCGCCAGCGGAATCTGGACGCCAGCGCTCCTGGAAGACGGAAGCGTTGGAATCTTCGGGCTCGACCCGACGGTGAGCGGTGTCGAGATCGTGCCGGTCGTGACCACGAGCGGACAGCCCGAGGCGATGCTGCGACTCGATGGCGCCCGGGTCGAAGCAGAAGCGAGGCTCGCACCGGATAGGGATGGCCTCGAAGTGATTGACTGGATTCGCCTGCGCGCCACTGCCGGGCTGTGCTCGATGGCGGCCGGCGTCTGCCAGATCGCCCTCGATCTGACTGCCGAGTACGTAAAGACGCGAAAGCAGTTCGACCAGCCGATCGCGATGTTCCAGGCCGTCGGGCACCGTATCGCCGACGCCTACATCGATACCGAGTCGGTGAAGCTTTCGGCCCAACAGGCGGCCTGGAGAATCGGGGCAGGGCGGCCCGCCGAGGCGCAGGTGGCGATCGCAAAATTTTTCGCGGCGGAGGCGGGCAACCGCGTGGTGTTGGCGGCGCAGCACCTCCACGGGGGCATAGGGGTTGATCGCGACTACCCGCTGCACCGCTACTACCTCTACGCGAAGCAGATCGAGTTGACTCTCGGCGGCGGCAGCTACCAGCTGCGCACCCTCGGTCGCATGCTCGCCGACGAGGGCGCGTCGACCTGAGCGCCTTCAGTCCTTCGCCCACACGGGCGAACGCACGAGCGAGGTCAAAAGGCCCAGGTAGGTCTGGCTGCGGGGGGGCAGGTCGCCGGTGGCCTCGAGCCCCAAGGTCGTTCGCCGCAGGGCGTAATAGGGAATCGCCGGGTGCTCGTGGTGCGTGCGGTGCTCGGAGAAGCCGTAGCAGCCAAAGAGCAGCGTCTGCAGGCGGCCGCAGCGGAAGTTTCGCAGGGCCGCGTCGCCCTCGACCGCGTCGTCGAAGGGAGTGCGCTGGTGTTCGGCGATGGCGCGCAGCGAGGCCATCAGCGAGGTCAGGCTCACCAGGGCGTAGAGGATGGTGGTGCCGTAGACGACGAGCGCCCAGGCAAGGGCAGCGCTCCAGCTGGGGCTCCCGATCCTTGCGGCTGCGACGAGCAGGGCCAGCACCACGCTCTGCGCGAGGGCCGCGCGCAGCAGCCAGCCGACCCCCTGCGAGCGGAACTCGGGCCGGGCGAGGTGCGGGCTCGTCTGCAGCCGGAACTTCCGCAAACCCTCGGTGAGAGTGAGCGAGCGCAGGATCAGCGCCGCGAGGCGACGGCCGCCGATTTTCTCGCGATAGGTGAGCTTCGTGTCGCGGTCGGTTCCGAGTTCGCGGTGGTGCTCCCAATGCCGATTTTGGTAGCTGTCGTGGTCGGTGCCGATCAGTGGGCCGACGACATAGCGACCCAGCCGCACCGAGCGGCGAGTGGTGCCAAAGGCCACCCCATGGGCG
>CAJXIC010000327.1 GCA_913054385.1 uncultured Pseudomonadota bacterium | reverse complement strand
CGCCCCCGCCGCCGCCTATGCCGACGGGGTGCGCCGCGCCGATACTGGTCCCGGGCGCCATTGCCGCGATGTTCGCAGCGACCGTGATGAACGTACCCGCAGAACTGGCCCAGGCGCCGCGCGGGGCGACGTAGACGATCACCGGCACCTCGGCGTTCAACATCGCCTGGATGATGTCCTTCGTCGATGAGACCAGCCCACCGGGCGTATCGAGCTCGATCAGGAGCGCGTCGACCTTCTCCGCCTCGCTCTCTTCGATCGCACGGATCAGGTAGTCGGCCGAGGCCGGGTTGATCGAGCCGTCGATCGTCGCGAGTTTTACGACGCCGCCGGCCGCAGCGACTCCGGGGAGCCACAGCGCCAGCAGCAGGCTGAGGAAGCGAACTGCGTTCTTCCCACGCCGGGGGGTGGCTGCGCTCAAGCAGCGCCCCCTCGCAGCTTTTCGATCCGGTCCAGGATCTCGCCTGCGACCGCGCGCTTCGAAAGCTTCGGGAGTGTCTCGACCTCTCCGGCCGGCCAGACGAAGGAAACGCGATTCGAGTCGACGTCGAAACCGCTGTCCGAGTGCGACACGTCATTGGCCACGATGAAGTCACAGCCCTTTCTCGCGAGCTTTCGGGTCGCCGCGGCAATCACGTCCTCGGTCTCCGCGGCAAAGCCGACGACGACGCGGTCGCCCTTTTCGCGCGAAATCTCCGCCAGGATATCCGGCGTGCGCTCGAGTTCGAGCGTCCACCCCTCGCCCTCGGCCAGCGTCTCCTTCTTGATCTTCCGCTTCGAGGGAGCGACCGGGCGAAAGTCGGCGACCGCCGCGGCCTTCACGACCACCGTGGACCGGGCCAATTCGCGCAGCACGGCCGAGCGCATTTCTTCCGCGCTTTCAATGTCGATCCGCCGGACCCCGCTGGGGGTCGGCAACGAGACCGGCCCGCTGACCAGTACCACTTCGGCGCCGCGACAGGCGGCCTCTGCAGCGATCGCGAAACCCATCTTCCCCGAGGAGCGGTTGGTCAGGCTGCGCACCAGGTCCAGCGGCTCGCGTGTTCTGCCTGCGGTCACGAGCACGCACTCCCCTTCGAGCGTCGCCGTCCGCAGCGCAAATTCGGCGGCCTCGGCGATTACGGCGGGGTCGCTGAGGCGACCCTCGCCCTGCCAGCCGCAGGCGAGTTCTCCCGAATCGGGCCCGACAAAATGCACACCGCGTTCGCGCAGCCTTTCGACGTTGGTGCGCGTCGCCGCGTGATTCCACATGTTGACGTTCATGGCTGGGGCCACCAGCAGCGGTGCCTTCGTGGCCAACGCGACGGTCGAGAGGAGATCGTCTGCCAGGCCGTACGACAGCCGCGCCAACACGTTGGCGGTCGCTGGCGCGACGATCATCAACTCGGCCCAGTCCGCCAGTGCGATGTGGTCGATCCCGTCTTCCTCGGCGGGGTCAAAGAGGCGCGAGCGAACCGGCTTACCGCTGAGACTCTGCAGCACGAGCGGCGACACGAAGTGGAGCGCCGCCTCGGTGGTGATGCAGCGAACGCTATGCCCCGCCCGCACCAGCTGCCGGACGAGTTCGGGGAGCTTGTAGGCGGCGATGCCGCCGGTAATCGCAACCAGGATGCGGCGCGCTGCCATCGATCCCTCCGCGGTGGGCCCCGGTCGAGGCAAGGGCCCCCAGGGGAGCCTCGAGTCCCCCTCGAGCCGAGAACCGGGATTCTACCCGAGTCCTGCGGTTGCGACCAAACGCGGCCCGGCGGTCGCCGGGCGCGAGTCAGGGCCCAAGTTTCTCCCGCAACCGCCTGGCAACGCTCGCCGGGACGAAGTCGTCGATCGCCGCGCCAAAGCGTGCCAACTCTTTGAGCCTCGACGAACTCACGTAGACGCAGTTGAGGCTCGCCATCATGAAGAGGATCTCGGTATCGGGTTGCAGGTGACGGTTCATCAGCGCCATCTCGAACTCGTACTCAAAATCCGACACCGCTCGCAAGCCCCGGATGATCGCCCGCGCGCCGATCTCTTTAGCGAAGTTCACCACCAGCCCCTCGAAGCACACGATGCGAACGCCGGGCGCCTTTCCGAACACTTCGTCGAGCATCGCGAGCCGCTCTTCCAGGGAGAAAGTACCCCGCTTCTCGAGGTTCGTGGCCACCCCCACCACGACCTGGTCGAAGATCCGGCAGCTGCGGTGCACGATGTCGAGATGGCCATTGGTGATGGGGTCGAAACTCGCGGGAAACAGAACCACCGAAGGGGAAGCCGCGTCACTCATCCGCGTTCACTCCTCAAAGCCCGAGTCCGGACCCGCCACCGCGGGCTCGAAATCGAAGCGCGTAATCCGGGTCGTCCCGTAGTGCTTCTCGCTGCGGCACGAAAGGCCGGCAACGCGGGGAGAAGTGTCGCGCGTAGCGGTCTCCAGCACCACTTTCGCCCCCGGCCGGAGCCAGCCCCCCAGCACCAGGGTCTCGAGCACCGCGGCGGTATCTTCGGAGCCGTATGGCGGATCGAAAAGAACGAGATCGAAGGGCTCGGTTTCCCTCCGCTGTTGCAGGAAGGACAGCACGCGCTGCTCGCGGAGGACCGACCTTCGAAGCAGCCCCAGGCCTTCGAGGTTCGAGTGAATCGTTGTGATCGAAGGGCGCGCACCGTCCACGAACACGGCCGAGTTCGCCCCACGGGAAAGAGCCTCGATGCCGAGCGCGCCGGTCCCCGCACACAGGTCCAGGACCCGATCGCCCTCGATCGGTCCGAGGCTCGAGAACAGCGCCTCGCGAACCCGATCCGGCGTGGCGCGAACGCCCTTCGGAGGCCGCAGCAGCCGCCGACTGCGAAATTCCCCACCGATCACCCGCATTCAACCCCCCGCGCCATCCCGATCAGCGTAGCGAGCCCGACCCGAAGGCCGGCCTTGATTCAGTAGCCATTCCGCCCGCTTCCGGGACACAAGTTGACGTAGATCAGAACCGGACGCCCGGGACCCGCCCGCACGCAACGGCTCGAAGCCCGCCGCCAAAGGGCCCTCCCCAGGGTTGCCGGGGCCCAGACGCCACCATACACTGCGCGCGTCGAACCCCGCGCCAGCCCGCCACCCCACCCAGACAGCCGGACGCAGCCAGCGAACCTGTCCGCGGATGCCCGCAAGCTGGAGGCACGTGGCCCACGAGGAACCGAACATGACACGTACCGCCCTGAACCGACTCAAGCGCCGCCTGCCCGAGCGCATTGCCCTGGTGCGCGGCGACCGCTCCCAGCG
>CAJXIC010000326.1 GCA_913054385.1 uncultured Pseudomonadota bacterium | reverse complement strand
CGCTGCCCTCGACGTCCCACGCCGTTCGCATCATCGCCTTCCAGTAGCCCGCGTTCATGGCGTTCTGGTAGTAGTCGGGTTGGGGAACGGCCGGGGCGGCGATCCGCTCGCCCGAGCCCAGCAGGGCCGTGACCGAGCCCGAACCATCCCGGGAGCTGGCCCGCAACTCGAAGGCGCCGTCCGAAGGCAGCGTGAGCAGTACGTCGTAGGTCTCGGCGATGGCAACGAGCAGCCGGTCGATGTCGAAGGGCTCGACGTCCAGGCCATCCGCTGCGATCACCTTCATCGGCCCGCCCGCGAATTCGACGAATTGGTAGCTCGCCGCGCTGGCGTTGATGATTCGCAGCCGCACCGTCTCGCCAGGCTTCGCCGCGAAACGCTCGTCAAGTTTTCCGTTGATCAGCAGGGTGTCGTAGGCCACGTCCGAGATCTCGTTGTCGGGCATGCTCTCCCACTCGCGCTGGAAGAAATCGACGATGCGACCGCGCCAGAGGGCGCCCACGACGCTCTGGTTGGTGCCGCGCTTCACCGCGAACCACTCGTTGCCGCTCTTGAGCAGCCCCATCACGCGGACGGGGCTTTCGTTGGTCCAATCCGAGAGCACGGCCACGTAATCGTGATCCGCTTGGTGACGCTCGCCCCCGCGCGGGTGGATCACGATCGATCCGTAGACCCCGCGTTGCTCCTGGAAGCCGCTATGCGAGTGGTACCAGTAGGTCCCCGCCTGGCGAATCGGGAACTCGTAGGTGAAGGTGCTGTGCGGGGCGATGCCCGCGAAGGTGACCCCCGGCACGCCGTCCTGCGCGGCGGGAAGCAAGAGACCGTGCCAGTGCACCGAAGACCACCCGTCGAGTTCGTTGCGGACGCGGATCCTCGCGGTATCCCCCTCGGTAAATTCGAGGACCGGCCCGGGGATCCCGCCATTGACGGTCAACGCCTCGACGCTCTCGCCGGTGTAGTTCACCGACTGGGTGGCGATCACGAGATCGTATTCGACGACTTTTGAGGAGGCGGCACTCGCGGCAAACGCCGACACGACGAACGCGAGCACGGCGGCGCGTGAGATTCGGGGACGGGTCGGTTTCATCGGGTCTACTCGCAATCTGGCGGCAGCGAAACGGTACCCCTCCCACGACGGCGCGGGCACCCCGGCGACACGCAGCCGACGTGTGCGGCGGCGCCCCTGTTTCAGGAGCGCATCGCGAACGGGAAGAGGGGCGCACCGGCACCTACGCAGGCGGACGTAGCGCTCGCTCCTGCAAGGTCTGGTGGATCGGATCGAGGGCGCTGCGGATCTGCTCGGCGAAGTCGCTGCCGATGCGCTCGTAGGCCTCGGCATTGGCGCCGCTTTCTACCGAGACGTGTCCGCCGACGAAGCTCCGCACGCCCATGCCGGGCTCGTTCGGGCGGTCGGGGAGATCGATGGCGCTGTGGCCCCTTGCGAGACCGAGGCGTTGGCCGAGAGTTTCGAGCATCGCGTCGGGCGCATTCACCAGCGTCTCGTACTCGACGATGTTGAGGCGGTCTCCCAGGGCGCTGCCGGTATCCAGCAGCCGCCGGTGGAGTTCCGCCCAAAAACGGATGTTCTCCTCGAGGGTGTCGTCGCCGAAGGTCTCCCATTTGCGACGGAAGCCCTCGATGTTGACCACCGGGTCGCGGAAGATCGCGACGAAGTGCGCGGTGGGAAAGCACTGGGCCAGAAACTCGGCGCGAACCTGGTTGGTATTCGGCCCCTTGTCGATCACGCGCCTCGAGTCTCCGGTGGCGGTGCGGCGGTAGAGACGGAGCAGGCTCTCGCGGGCCGCTTCGACGTTCCAGTCGGCCCTGGGAAGGATCGAATCCTCGTAGGCGCGGATCGATTCAAAATCCTTCACGGCCTGGATGCGCAGTGGTGAATCCGCGGCGACGTGCAGCGCGCTCTCGTAGGCGAGCCCGCCGGCGTCGAAGCGTTCGGCCAGGGCCACGGCCACTAGCGAGGTCCCGCTCCCCATCGCGCCGGCGATGAAGATCGGATCGAAATCGCGGTGGCGGTTTCGAAGTCCGCGAAGCCATTTTTTCACGGGCTGCCTTGGCCCACGGCCTTTACGCGCAAGAAGATCGAAACCCCCGGTGGGCAGCTTACCCCAGACGTGCGAGCGAATCGGCCACCCGCAGCGGCCCGCTGCTGTGATCTCTCTCGCGCGCCCCCTACTCTTTAGGGGGTACCGGTCGGGGTCGGGGGAGACGCATGCCGCGCGAGTCGAAGGAGCTGCTGTCGAGAAAGCACGCCGGGCGTGTGCTCTTCGGGCTCATCCTTGTCTTGGCGACCACAGGATGTGCCGAGCCGACGAGCCATCGCCCCCACGTGGTGCTGGTGATGGTGGATACGCTGCGAGCGGACCGGCTGGGGGTCTATGGCTACGGGCGCGGAACGACCCCGCACCTCGACCGCTGGGCGGGCGACCACGCGACGGTCTTCCGCGATGCGCTCGCGACGGGCGTCTGGACGCTGCCGTCGGCAGCATCGATCCTCACCGGCCTCGAGGTCGGCCAGCATCGGGTGGGCGCCGGGCGCAATCGCCTTGGCGAAGCGGACCGGCCCCTCGCCCAACGCTTGCGCGAAGCAGGCTACGAAACCCACGGTTTCTGCGAAGGGGGGCCGATGGGGGCGGCGCTGGGCTTCGACACCGGCTTCGACATCTACGAATGCGACAGTTTCCAGAATTTCCCGTGGCAGCGCGCCCTCGCGCGCTTCGAAGCGCGCCGCGCCGACGCGCCGCTCTTCCTGTTCCTGCAGATGTACCGGGTGCACACTCCCCTCGAGGCGCGCGCCGAGTGGCTTCCCTTCGCCGGTTTTACCGGACGCTTCGGCGGGCGCTTTGCTGGGCGCGACGTAGGCGAACTAGATTACGAGGCCATCCGCTTGGGTCGGATGCGCCCTACTCGCGAGGAAATGGCCTACGTCTCGCACCTCTACGACGCCGCGGTACGGCGCCTTGACGCCGAACTGGGTGCCTTCCTCGAAGCCCTCGAAGTTTCCGCAGCCGGCGAGGAGTTGTTGGTGATCGTCACCTCCGACCACGGAGAGGAGTTCTGCGAGCACGGCCTGGTGGGGCACGGGCACTCGCTCTTCGGCGAGCTCCTGCGGGTGCCGCTGTTGGTGCGCTTTCCCGACGAGCGGCGCGGGGTCGAAGAGATGCCGGTCTCCACGCTCGACATCGCGCCAACGATCCTTGAAGCCGCGAAGCTCCCGGTTCCCGAAGACTTC
>CAJXIC010000325.1 GCA_913054385.1 uncultured Pseudomonadota bacterium | reverse complement strand
GGCCGCGGCTTCGGCATACAGCGCCGCGCTGCGCGGGCCGATGTCGACCCCAATCCAGCCATCGGGGATCGTTTCGACCACGCGACTTTCGGCGTCCGCAGCAATCTCCTTGACCACGACGTGATCCACGGGCAGCAGCAGGTTTCGGCCGGCAGCCTCGGCGGCGGCGCGCACGCGGCGGGCATCCTCGATGCGCCCGCTTTCGACCAGCGAGTTCCCGGTGGGGAGGCCGTCGGCGGCCAGGAAGGTGTATGCCATGGCTCCGCCCACGGCGAGGGTGTCGGCGTGGGGGGCGAGTGCCTCGAGGACCGAGAGTTTGTCCGAGACCTTCGCGCCGCCCAGCAGGCAGAGCAGGGGGCGCTCGGGAAGCTTGACCGACGCCAGTTCGTCGAGTTCGCGCCGCAGCAGATCGCCGGCGTAGACCTTCTCGAAGTGCTGGGTCATGCCGGCGGTCGAAGCGTGGGCTCGATGCGCGGTGCCAAAGGCGTCGTTCACGTAGACGTCGGCGAGGCTCGCCAGGGTCCGGCCGAGCGCTTCGTCGTTGGCCTCTTCGCCCGCCTCGAAGCGCAGGTTCTCGAGCAGGGCGATGCCGCCCTCGGGGAGCGCCTCGATGGCCTGCTGAGTGTCCTGCCCGAGTGCCCCGTCGAGGAAGGTCACCGGGCGCTGGAGGATCCCTTCGAGGGCCAGGGCAATGTGGTCGAGGCTGAAGGCCAGGTTGCGTGCGCCCCCGGGGCGTCCCAGGTGTGATGCGACCACCACTCGCGCGCCGGCCTCGGCCAGACGTCGGAGGGTCCCGGCGGACGCGCGAAGACGCGTGTCGTCCGCAACCACGCCGTCGCGTAAAGGAGCGTTGAGGTCCGCGCGGACGAAGATCCGGCGACCCCTCACGTCCTTTGCAAGGAGCGAGTCGAGATCCAAGACCGCCACGCGCTGCGCTAGGCCATCCGCTCGGCGAGGTCGACGACGCGCGTCGCGTAGCCGCACTCGTTGTCGTACCACGAGAGCACCTTCGCGAAGTTGCCGTTCATCACCTTCGTGCTCAGCGCATCGAGGATCGACGAGTGTGTATTGCCGAGGAAGTCGATCGAGACGAGGGGCTCGTCGCAGACCTGCAGGATGCCGCTCATCGGTCCGCCGGCAGCGGCCCTCATCGCCGCGTTGATGCTCTCGACGTCGGTTTGCTTGCTCAATTTTACGCTCAGGTCGACAATCGAAACATCCGCCGTCGGCACGCGCATGGCGTAACCGTCGAGCTTCCCCTTGAGTTCCGGCAGGACGATCCCGATGGCCTTCGCAGCTCCGGTGCTGGTCGGAATCATCGAGAGCCCCGCGGCGCGTGCGCGGCGCAGGTCGCTGTGCGGGCCGTCCTGGGTGACCTGGTCGTTGGTGTAGGCATGGATCGTCGTCATCCAGCCGGCCTCGATGCCCCACTCGTCATGCAGCACCTTTGCGAAGGGGGCGAGGCAGTTGGTGGTGCACGAGGCATTCGAAACGATGCGGTGTTTCGCGGGATCGTATTCGTGATCGTTCACGCCGAGCACGACCGTGAAATCGGGGTCCGGGGCGGGCGCGCTGATGATGACGCGGTCGGCGCCGGCGTCGAGGTGCTTTGCAGCCTTTTCGCGGGCGGTGAAGAGGCCGGTGGATTCCACCGCGATGTGGACTCCCAGGGACTTCCATGGGAGGTTGGCCGGGTCGCGCTCGGCGCTCACCGGAATGCGGGTCCCGTCGACGATGATGGCATCGGCTTCGGCGGAGACCTCGCCCGGATAATGTCCGTGGATCGAGTCGTACTTGAGCAGGTGTGCGAGGGTCTTTGCGTCGGTGAGGTCGTTCAGGCCGACGATTTCGACATCGCGTCCCTGGGCCGCTCGAAAGACGAGGCGTCCGATTCTTCCAAAGCCATTGATTCCAATCCGAACCGACATCCTCTGCACTCCTGGCGGCAGCGCCGTCGAACCCGTCCGAAACCCGTGGCTTCGGGGTGGTCGATCTTTAAGCTACTGACTTTGAAGGTTTTTTTGCTCGCCCCGGCACGGGCCATGCGGCGGGCGCCGAGCGTAGCGAAACTCAGGCTCGAGTTCCGGCGAAGAGGGCCGGGCCGGTGCCAGCAGGAGAAGCCAGAAATGATCGTGGGAACAGGGATTGACGTCGTGCGCATCGACCGCTTTCGGGCGGCTCTTTTGCGGCATCCGCAGCGCCTGCCGCGGCGGCTCTTTGGTCCGAGCGAAATCGAAGGCGGCGGACAGGTCGAGCGCCTGGCCCAGCTCTTTGCCGTGAAGGAAGCGGCTTCGAAGGCGCTCGGGACCGGGTTCCAGCGCGGCCTTCGCTGGCACGATTTCGAGGTGCGACTCGATCCCGGGCAGACGACGATCGTGCTCTCGGGAGCCGCGAGGCGACGGGCCGCGGAACTCGGGGTGTCGCGGCTGACGGCCGCGGTGCGGGCGGTCGGTGGTTTTGCCGTGGGCATTGTCAGCGCGGAGGGAAGCCGGCCGTGATCGGGTCTTCCGCGATCTTCTACGCCGAGGTGCCGGCTTTCTATGCCGAGATTGAACGCCTGCGCGATCCCCTGCTGCGGGAGCGTCCGGTGATCGTGGGGGGGGACCCGCGGAAGCGCGGCCGCGTCCAGTCTGCCAGCCCGGAAGCGATCTCAGTGGGAGTCGAAGTCGGGATGGAGATGCGCCGCGCGCTGGCGTGTTGTCCGCGCGCGCGCACGGCCCGCACCGATATGGCGCACTATCGAGAGGTCTCGAACCGGCTGCGGAGCTGTTTCCAGGACGGCAGCCGAGCGATGGAGCCGCTCGGGCTCGACGCCGCCTACCTCGAGTCACCGGAGGCCCTGGAGGCCGTGGACTACGCCCGGAGTCTTCGCGAGCGCGTTCGCGAACGTCTGGGTCTTCCGCTGCGCGTGGGGGTCTCGGCGCTCAAGTTCCTGGCGCGGTTGGCGGCCGAGGAGGCGGGCCCCGAAGGCATTCTTGCGATCGCGGCGGGGGAGGAAGCGGGGTTCCTGCACCCGCTACCGGTCTCGAAGCTCCCGGGGGTCGGGCCGCGAACGCTGTCGAGGCTTCGCGACCTCGGGGTCGGACAGGTCGGGGATCTGCTCGGCATCGATCCGGGGCAACTCGAAGCGACTCTCGGAAACCACGGGCTGCGGATACTTGAACTCGCTCGCGGCGAAGATCACGGCCGGGTCGACGCGCGTCCGCTGCGCCAGAGCTTGAGCCGCGAAATCGGATTCCCGGAGCCCGAGATCG
>CAJXIC010000324.1 GCA_913054385.1 uncultured Pseudomonadota bacterium | reverse complement strand
CCGCTTCGGTTTCGAGTTCGCCGAGGGTTTCGGCCACGAAGGTCGGCTGCATTTTCAGGATGTTCGGTTCCCAGATCGCTTCGTCCGCCAGGAACCAGACGTCCCCGTTCCAGTGCATCAGGCTGGCCTGGCCGATGTGTCCGAAGTAGGTGTCCTCGTTGATGTAGCGCTGGGCCAGCGCGTTCAGGAAGAGTCCGCGACCGAGTCGGTGGGGGATCGTGACCGGCAGTGCGACTTCGCCCGTCTCCATGCGGATCAGGTTGCCACCGGCGGCCTGCCCCATGCGCATGACAAAGCCGTCGTCGCTTTCGATCCCGTTCTTCGCCTGGCAGCGCGCGATCTGCGGCGCATGGAGCGCCACCAGTTCGGGGTTTGCGACGAAGCCGCCGCCCGCGAGCACGATGCCTCGACGCGCGCGGAAGGCGCGCTCACGCCCGGCCGAGCGCGCCACCACGCCGACGCAGCGGCCCTCGAGGTCTTCGACGAGGGCTTGCACGCGCGTGTTCACCTCGACGGCTGCGCCGCAAGCGACGGTGGCCTCGATCAGGCACTGCATCAAGAATCCTCCGGCGGCGCCGGGAGCCTTGGGGATGTGGGCGCGCGGGGCGGGCGGAGCGATGCGGTCGAAGGGGTTTCGATCCTCGCCCCCCGAATAGACCAGGCCCTCGACTCCCGGGGGCTCCATGCCAGGCTCGGGATGGAAACTTTCCTCGAAGGGGACGCCGTGGTCGACGAGCCAGTCGTAGTGCGCCGCCGCGCCGTCGCACAGGGCGCGCAGTTTCGCTTCGTGGTAGCCGGGCCCTGAAGCCGCGGTGAGGAAGCGGTACATCGCATCGGGCGTGTCGTCGAAACCGCAGGCGCGCTGCAGTGCCGTGCCGCCCCCCAGGTAGATCAGTCCCCCGGAGTTCGCCGAGGTCCCGCCGCCGCCGCCACTGCGTTCGAGCACCAGCACCTCGGCCCCTGCCGCGCGCGCTTCGATGGCGGCGCAGGCTCCCGCGCAACCAAAACCGATGACGATGACGTCGACCGTCGCTTCAAAAGACGGGATCGACGAGACGGGTCGAGGACGCGCGGATTCGAGCGAGGGCATGGGGCGGGGTTTTCTCCGGGTGCTGTGACCGCGCTTCGCCAGCGGGTCGGTCGCGCCATGCCCGGGTCGGCGCGCGACGGGGGTACACGATAGACGCCCGGAATAGCTCCGCACCCCGGGGCGTCCGTCGCCCCCGCGCGGGCCCGGCCTGCGCTCAAGTTGCGGCTGGGTTTGGCCGTTATCCGAGGGGTGTCCTCGTCTAACGAACATAACGAGGGGGCGGTGGAAGCCACTCGCGTCCTGCTCGTAGAGGGAGACCCTCGCGAGGCCGAGCGGCTCGCGGCGCTTCTTCCGGCGGACATCGCGGTCGTGAGCGTCGTTTCAGCGCTCGAGCCGGCGTTGACCAGGCTTTCCGAGGAGCCCTTCGACGTCGTGCTCCTGGCCCTCGATCTTCCCGATTCGAGCGGGCTCGACACGCTCGGGAGGGCCCGGGCCGCCGCCGCCAGCGTTCCCGTGATCGCGCTCTCCGAGGACGAAACCGAAGAGACCGCGGTGCAGGCGGTGCGCCTCGGCGCCCAGGATCTGCTGGTCCGCGACGAAGTCACCGCGCGCGGCCTGCTTCGCAGCATCAGGCGGGCGGTGGAGCGACACCGGCTCCTCGCCGAATTGCGTCGGGCGCGCTACCGCGCTCACTGGAGTGCGACCCACGATGCGCTCACCGAACTTCCCAACCGCAGCTACTTCCAAAGAAGTTTGCAGCGGCGGATCGAGGCTTCGGCTCGATCCGAGCGCCCCTTTGCCGTGCTCTTCCTCGACCTCGATGGCTTCAAGTCGATCAACGACACCCTCGGTCACCCGGTGGGAGACGAGTTGCTGGTGCAGGTCGCCAAGCGCCTGTCCGGTGGCCTGCGCCGGGGCGACGTGCTGGCGCGCCAGGGGGGAGACGAGTTCATCGTGCTGATCCAGGGGGTCGACGGCGAGGCGCAGCGCTTCTCCGAGGTCGCAGAAGGTCTGCTCTCGAGTCTTTCGATGCCCTTCGTTCTCGAGGGCAGCGAGTACCGTGTCACGACCAGCATCGGCGTGGCGCTGTATCCACGCGATGCCACCGAACCCGCCTGCCTGATCCGAAACGCCGACACGGCGCTCTACCAGGCGAAAAATCGGGGCCGCAACAACTACCAGTACTACGACGAGTCGATGAACCGGCGCGCTCGTGAAAAACTCGAACTCGATCAGGATCTTCGCGGCGCCGTCGATCGGGGCGAACTCGTCCTCTACTACCAGCCGAAGGTCGAGGCGGTCAGCGGGCGAATCCTCGGGTGCGAGGCGCTGGTGCGTTGGAAGAACCCCGAGCGCGGCATCATCAACCCGGGGGATTTCATCTCGCTCGCGGAAGAGACCGGCCTGATCATTCCGATCGGCGACTGGGTGCTGCGGACCGCCTGCGCGAAGGCGCGCGAGTGGCAGTTGCGCGGGTATGACGACTTCAAGGTCGCCGTGAACCTCTCGCCCCAGCAGATCCAGCCCCACGTGCTGCGCGATTCGATCGTGAGCACCCTCTGGACGACGGGGCTCCCGGCTTCGAGCCTAGAACTCGAGATCACCGAGACCGGCCTGATGCAGAACGAATCGGTGGCGGTCTCGGTCCTGAGCGAGGTCAAGCAGATCGGAGTGGGCGTTTCACTCGACGATTTCGGCACCGGCTACTCGTCGCTCAGTTACTTGAAACGCTTCCCTGTCGACACCGTCAAGATCGACCGCTCCTTCGTCACCGACATGGTGTTCGACCGCGACGACGCGGCGATCGTTTCGGCGATCCTCAGCATCGCAAAGAAGCTCGAACTCGCGGTCGTGGCGGAGGGCGTCGAGACCGCGCAGCAGCGCGACCTGCTCACGGTGGGCGGCTGCGACCAGCTACAGGGCTACTACTTCAGCCCGCCGGTCCCCGCGGAAGAATTCGAGGCCCTGCTCGCGCGCGAGTGCCTGGGCGTGGACGCCGAAAAGCCCGAGGACGAAGCCGGCGGCTCGACGCAGGGCGGAGGCGGCAGCAGTGCGCTGGCGGCGCTTGCACTCTCGTCCGCCTGGATGGACTGCTGAGCGGACCCCCGCGATCTCCGAGGACCGTTAGCGCTCCGGGGTGGGGCCCAGCTGCCGTGCCGGCGCCGGAACATTCGCCAGGTTTCCGCCAATTTCTTCGAGAAAGGCGCGCGCCTCTCTGCCGAGTG
>CAJXIC010000323.1 GCA_913054385.1 uncultured Pseudomonadota bacterium | reverse complement strand
CTGCTCAGCTACCGCTACAAGTCCTCGGAGAGGCCGCGATCCGAAGCCAAGAACGACGACACCTGGGTCTATCTGCCGACCCTGCGCCGCGTCCGCCGGATTTCGACGGCTCAGCGGACCGACTCGATCGCCGGCACCGACTTCACCTTCGACGATCTTTTCTCCTTCAACGGCATCGTCCCGCAGTACAACTGGATCTGCCTCGGCGAACAGAAGATTCTCGGCCCGATGAACTCGACCGCAAAGGGATATCCCTACGACAAGGATCACAACTTTGGCCCCTACGGTCTGTCCTTCGCCGACGACACCTGGGAGCTGCGCGACACCTACGTGGTGCGGATGATCCCGAAGAACGACGATCATCCCTATCACCACAAGGACATCTACATCGACAAGGAGACCCTCACGTCGATGTATTCCTTCGCGTACGACCGCAAGGAAGAGCTCTGGAAGATCATCACCCACAACAAGCGCTGGAGTGAGGACGACGCGCTCACCGGCGAGGACTGGTATAAGCCCTGGAAGGACGTCGAGGAGCCCCGCGATCTACTGATCGTTTCGGACATCATCGCCAATGTCCAGACGGGTACCGGCAACCGGATCGAGTTCTGGGATCGACACGGCACTCCCTTCAAGAGCAAGGGAAAGATCCGCCGCTTCATCGACGTGGGACGCCTCACCAAGGGCCGCTAGGCCCCGGAAACGGCCGCCGTCTCAATCCGGGGCGGCTGCCGCCGAACCCCTCGCGCGGGTGAGCGCGCGCCGCCACTGGCGGCGCGCCTCCCCGCGGCTTGCCTCATCGGTCTGTGGCTCGAAACGTTCGGGCTCTTGCACCCGCTCTCGGATCGCTGCCGGCGAATCGAGCAGGCCCACCGGGAGGGCGGCGAGCAGCGCCGCCCCGACGGCCGTCGTCTCGGTTTCGGAAGCCCGCAGGACTTCACGGCCGGCGAGGTCCGCGAGTTTCTGCAGCAGCACGCGGCTTTGGGCGAGCCCGCCGTCCACGCGCAGCGGCGCCGCCCCGACCGGGAGCGAATCGATCACATCGACGCAGCGATGCGCGATCCCCACGATCGCCGCATGAACCAATTCGCCAGCGCCGGAGCCCCGGGTGAGCCCCGCGACGAAGCCGCGCGCCGAGTCGTCGAGGAAGGGCGTCCCCAGGCCCTGGAATGCGGGCACGAAGACGACCCCGTGGTCGGCAACCACCCCGCGGCAGACCGCGTCCAGAGCGCCGGGGCTCTCGAGCAAGCCGATCTGTACCAGCCAGTCGACGATGGCGCCGGCTGTCACTACGTTGCCCTCGAAGCAGAAGGCCGTGCCGTGCTCGGGGAGCTGCCACAGGGGAAGGCCGTGGCTGCCAGCGGGAGGTTCCTGATACGAAGGCCCCACGTGCACGTTCAACATCGCCGAAGTGCCGAGGGTGAACTTTGATTCGCCTGGTAAAAAAACCGACTGCGCGAAGCTCGCCGCCTGCTGATCCCCCGCGCGTGCCGCCACCGGGATCGCGCCGCCGAGAAGATCGATCGGCGTTTGGGCCACGACTTCTGCCGTGGGGACGACTTCGGCAAACCAATCCGCCTCGAGACCAAAGAGACCCAGGATCCCCGGAGACCAATCGAGGGAGGCCGGATCGAGAAGGCCCGTGCAGGCGGCGTTCCCCGGGTCGGTGACCAGGGCCTCGCCCCCTGTGAGTTTCAGGGTGAGCCAGGTATCCGGCGTGCCGAGCCGCAGGCGACCGGCCTTCGCCGCTTCTGCCACCCGCGCATCGTTCGCAAGCAGCCATTCGAATTTCGTGCACGAGGCAAGCGTGTTCACCGGAATGCCCGCCGACACCATCTCGGCCACGCGCGGCGCCGTGCGAATGTCCTGCCACCCGATTGCGGAGCAGAGGGGGGCGCCCGTTTGCGCATCCCAGGCGAGCGCCGTCGAGCGCTGGTTGACGACACCCAGCCCCTCGATATCCGCCGCTTCGAGCCCGGCGAGTGCCAGCGCCTGGCGCATCACTTCGAGGGAGCGCTGCCACATTTCCAGGGGGTCTTGTTCGAGACTGCCGGCGAACGGGGAGCGGGCAGCCAGGGGCTGCCAGGCGCGGCCCTTGACTTCGCCGCTCGCGTGCAGCGCCAGGGCGCGGACCCCGGTGGTCCCGAGATCGAGGGCGAGGAGGTGCTCGGCCACGCAGGGCCAGGCTAGGCGTTGCGCGGGGGCAACAGGTTCCCCGGGTTCAGGAGATCGTCGGGGTCAAGGGCCGCCTTCAGCTTGCGGAGCAGATCGATGCCGGTGGCTCCGATCTCGCCTTCGAGGTGTTCCCTGCGAATCCGTCCGATCCCGTGGTGGTGCGCGATCCCGCCGCCACAAGCCAACGTCGCCTTCATCACGCGATCCCAGGATTCGCGGTAGATCCCCTCCATCGCCTTCGGGTCGTCGGGGAGCGCCGCAAAGCTGAAGTAGAGATTGGTCCCCGAGCGATAGCTGTGGCTCGAATGCGCCGACGCCACGCGAATTTCCGGAATTTCCCGCAGAGAGTCGGTGACCGCGGTGTAGAGAGCGGAGACGCGACTCCAGGTGGCCGCCACCTCGATGGTGTCGACGATCAGCCCGCGCTCGAAAAAATCGCGCCAGGCAGGGACGTGATTGCGAACCGAGTGCCAATGGTCGACCACGGAGACGGGCGCGTTCTCGGCCCCGAGCGACGAGCAGATCCGTGCAACGCCCTTGCTCTCGGCTTCGACGGCCGCAGCGGGCCCCTCGAAGATCGCGATCAACATGGCGCGATCCGGCGGACAGTCCTCTGCGAAATGCCGCCCCGACTCGGAAGCGTCGTAAAGACGCAGGACCGGCGGACGCCAGCCCGCGCGCATGATTTCGCGGATCGCCTCGAGACCTCCGTCGAAGTCCGCAAAGTGCCACGCGGCGCGAACCTCGGACTCGGGAAGCGGACGCAGCGAGAAGGTCACTTCGGTGACCACACCGAGAGTGCCCTCGCTTCCCAGGAAGATCTGGCGCAGATCCGGTCCGGCCGAGGCTCTCGGCGTTTCCCGGGTACGCAACACCGATCCGTCGGGCAGAACCACTTCGAGGGCCAGCAGGATGTCTTCGATATTTCCGTAGGCGGTCGAATATTGCCCGGCCGCACGGGTGGCCACCCATCCCCCCACCGTCGAGACTTCCACCGACTGCGGCCAATGCCCGATGGTGAGACCCTCGGCGCGAACCTGGTTCTCGGCATCGATCCCGAGAGTGCCCGCGCCAAAGCGG
>CAJXIC010000322.1 GCA_913054385.1 uncultured Pseudomonadota bacterium | reverse complement strand
GTGGATCGTCGAGACCACGGGAAGCCCGAGGGCCTTCAGGCCCAGCAGGCCGTAGCCGAGACACTGGACGTCGTGAACGAGATCCCAGCGGTCCCCTGCGCGCAGGCGCCGCACCAGCGCGGTGAAGGCTCGTAGGCTGAAGGCGAAGGGTTCGGGCAGGAACCCGAGTCGGCTGCTGGCCAGTTCGTAGAAGTGGAGCGGGTGCAGCGCACTGCCGGGCGGACCGGGAAACATTCCCTTGTAATCCCGCGTGTACCAGCGCGCCCAGAACTGGCGATTGGGCAGCGCTTCGACGCGCCGTGCGAAGGGCATCGGGTCCGGGTAGGGCGGGCCGACGAAGACATCGACCTCGATGCCGAGGCGCGCCAGTTCGCGGGCCAGGAACCAGAGGTAGACCCCCTGGCCTCCGCACGCCATGTTGCCGCGATACGCGACGAAGGCGATCCGCCGGGGCCGGTCGCGGCTCATGCTGCGAGAACCGATCTCTCGGGTTTTCTCGCATAGAGGATCACGCTCTTGGGACAGATGTAGTTGAGCCCGCGTTCGATCCGGTCCATGAGACGCGAGCCGGTCGCGGCGATCAAGAAGTGTCGATAGGCCCGGACCAGGCGACTTTGGTCCGCGTCGGGCAGGTGCATCACCGAGCGCAGGACCCAGTAGGGCGTGTGGAAGCCGTGGGCGAACCCCGCGCCCACGGTCGAGAGCCCGGCCGCGGCGAGCCCGCGTGCGAGTTGCTTCGGTCGAAAGATCCGAATGTGCCCGCCGGGGCTCTCGAAGTATTCGTCCCCGAGACGCAGGTAGAGATGCTCGCTGGTCGTCGTGGGGATCGTGATCGCCAGGCGGCCGCCGGGCCTCGTGACCCGTGCCAGTTCGCGAGCCGCGGCGGTGTAGTCGTGCACGTGTTCCATCACCTCGGAGCAGATGACGCGATCGAAGTGGTCGTCTGGAAAGGGGAGGTGGAAGGTGTCGCCCTGCACCATGGTCCCCACGCTGCCGAGTTCGGCGGCCCGGCGGGCCAGGCGCTTTGCCGCATCGCGCATCGAGGCGAAGTCGAGATCGAGACCGACGACCTCTGCACCGCGCTCGAGGCAGCCGAAACAGTGCCGTCCCTCGCCGCAGCCGGCGTCGAGGACCCGGTCGCCCGGATGGACTTCAAGCCTTGCGAGATCGACGGTGAGCAGCATGCCGGGTCTCCTCGAAAATTTCGACGAGTTGCGCGGCCGCGTCGCTCCAGCGGAAGACCTTCTGGATGCGGGCGCGGGCCCGGCGGCCCATTTCTTCGGAGCGTCCGGGTTCGTCGAGAATCTTCGCGATGGCCTCTGCCATCGCCGGAGCGTTGCGGGGCGGCACGAGAATGCCGGCGTCGCCCGAGGCGCCGACCACCTCGGGGAGCGCGCCAGCTGCGTTGGCCACCACCGGCAGTCCGCAGGCCATGGCCTCGCTGGCGGGGAAGCCGAAGCCCTCGAAGAAGGAGGGAATCAAGGCGATGCGGGCGGTGGAATATTCTCGAACGAGTTCGTCCACCGTCAGCATCCGTTTCACGATCTGTACCCGGTGCTCGAGGCCGAAACGCGCGATCAGGCGCGGTACCAGCCCGTCCTCGGGGATGCGTCCGTCGACGATCTTGAGGGTCACCCGGTCGGGCAGCAGCGAGAGTGCCTTGAGCATCGTGCCGATGCCCTTCTTGCGGTCCTCGGTGCGCCCCACAAAGAGCAGATCCGCTTCCTTCTCGACTTCCGGACGGGGGTGAAAGAGTTCGGCGTCGGTGCCGTTGTAGACCACGGGGATTCGCTTCTGGGGGATCCCGAAGTAACGCTCGATTTCGACGCGCGAGGCCTCGCTGACGGTGACGATGCGGTCGAGGCGTGGTGCGACCTGCTGCTGCATGAACAAGGGGAAGTAGAGCGTCCGCTTGATCTTCTTCGAAAGTCGCGAGTCGATCGCGAAATCGGCCTCGCGGTCGATGTGCAGGGGGTGGTGAATCACCGAAACCACGGGAACGCCGGTTGCGCGGATTCCCAGCAGGCCCCAGCCGAGGGACTGGTTGTCGAAGACCACGTCGAAGCGGTAGCGCCGCTGGAGGGCGCGCCAGCGCATGAGGAGGCGCAGGCTGAAGGTCTGCATTTCGGGGAAGACGCCGAAGCGCGATACGCCGAGTTCCCAGAGACTCAGCGGCCGCAGCAGCGAGAAGGGCCTCGAAGGGTCATAGAAATCGGGATACGCCTGTCCGAAGACATTGTCGTTGTGGATTTCGTGGACGGGGATGCCCTCTGCGACCTCGGGCAGGGGCGGCCCCGCAATCACGTGCACGTCGTGTCCGGCGCGCTGCCATTCTCGCGCGAGGTAGGCGGCGTAGATCCCCTGACCGCCACAGAACATGTTCCCGCGGTAGGTGAGTAGTGCGATTCGCATCGCCTTTGCGGGCCCTAGGAACCGGAGTCGTCGTCGCCCGCGTCGGGCGAGACGTCAATTGTCGATTCGGCGTCGACGTTGACGGTGGCGATGGTGAAGCCGACCCAGCCGGCCAACCCGAGAACGAAGAAGACCAGCACCGCCACCGGCAGCGCGATGGCCCAGTAACTCTGGTTCAGCAGGCCGATGAGAAAACACAGAGCCACAAGAGCGACCCCGGCGCAGATGGCGAAACCCTGGGTACGCGAAGTGTCGTTCATTCCGCCCCTCTTCCATTCGCGGCGCAGAGGCCGCGGGTTGTGATCCGGCGCCCGCGAGTGGATCGGGGCAGTGAGCCGGGGCGCTGCGAATTCGCTGGCGCGCGTGGTGCTGTTGCGAAAAGCCCCCACCGAGGGCGCTCGGCGCGCCGGATTATTCGGTTCTCGCGGCGCCCTGTCAATGGCCGCTGCGGTTGGCCCCGGATCGGGGTCAACGCGGTCTACTCTACGCGGCATGTACTGGATAGGGCTGATGTCGGGAACTTCGGCGGACGCGATCGATGCGGCGCTCGTCGAATGGCCGGACGATGCGCGGACGCGTCCGTTTCGGCTCGTCGCCTACCGCGAGACGCCGCTTGCGGCCGGGCTGCAGGCGCGGATGAGTTCGACGCGCTTTCCCGGCAAGATGCTGCACCATGTTCTTGGCCGTCCTATCCTGGGATACGTCCTGGATCGCGTGGGGCACAGCCGCGAGATCGACCAGGTAATCGTCGCGACCTCGGTCGAAGATTCGGACTCACCCATCGCCGAGTACTGCCGTGATATTGGTGTCGAGTGTTTCAGGGGATCGCTGGATGACGTCGCCAGC
>CAJXIC010000321.1 GCA_913054385.1 uncultured Pseudomonadota bacterium | reverse complement strand
TGAGGAAGCAGGAGTCAGAAGGCAGGAGGAAGCAGGAGGGCTCCGCCAGCTTCTGATTCAAGGCCGCTCCGGTGCGAACACAGGACGGTAGCATCCGGCTTTCGCGGCTGTCAACGAAGCTGGGCCGCGCGCCTGATCACCGATTCGGCCTTCTCGGTCAACTCGTATCGCGACAGATCGGTCAGGTCGGCCAGCACCACCGCGTCGGCACCGGTGGGCAGCGGGGCTCCGGTCATGATTCGCACCGCCTGCCCCGGACCGACACTCGCGGGGAAGGGAACACCCGGCAACGAAACGCCCAACACCTCGAGCGAAATCGGGTCGTATCCGCCCGCCCCAAAAGTGTCCCGGCCGCGGACCGCGAAACCATCCATTGCAGAGCGCGCAAACCCGGGGACATCGACCTTCGCGACCACGGTTTCTGCCAGGACCCGCCCGGCGGCCGCCAACAGCGGAACCGATTCGCTGGCGAGCGGGACCGCGTGCTGCTCGATAAAGGCCAGCACCACCTCTACATCGGTGCGCTGGGAGAATCCCTTCATCCGAATGTCGGAGTTCGCCACCTTCGAAGCAGGGGGTGCGAGCCCGCAGGCTCGCGTCAGCCCGTAGCTTTCAGCTCGAAGAGTTCGTCGCGCGCATCGAATCGCACCTTCGCCGCCGCGATGGTGGCTGCATCGACGTCGAACTTGAGTGCGTTGTCCGGCCCGATGCCCTCGTCGACCATGCACGAAGGCAGCACGTCATCCGCTGTCGTGAAGCCCGCCGCCTCGTTGAACTTCCACTCGTCCTCGAGGCACTCCCATCCGAGGTCTGCGATCTCGTCTCGCGATACCTCGGAGCCGTAGAGCAGGCCGTAGTACTGCCTGATGTCGTCGAGACTCGGCTGCAAAAACTGGCAGAACCCGGAGGAGTCGCAGACCGCGTTGACCAGCTGGCTCTCCTGGGAGGCGCGTGCGTACTCTTCGGGCGGCAGGCCCGGATTTACGATCAAACCCGCCGTGTGATCGGCGCCCATCGCGCTCGTCGCGTAGGTGACCCCCGTCGCCTTCAGCGGCCGCGGGTCCCAGGCGGGGATCGATTGCCCGCGCACCGCCGGCACGCGCGCGTGGTTGCGGAGCTTTCCGACGGCCACGGCGCCATTGCCCACGGCAAGCGCCTCCTCGCCGCCTTCGGGAAGCGTCTTTAGCATCTGCTTCATGGCTTCGGCATCGCCCCACTCCATCGCACCCGAATCCATCAGCACCGCAAGGGCTGCCCCGGTCTCGATGGTGTCGAGGCCGAGTTCGTCACACAGGCGATCGAGATCCGCGACATCTTCCCAACTCTGCACGGCACAATTCGATCCGAGCAACGCGAGGGTCTCGAACTCGAGCGCCGAAGTCTTGTAGTTGCCCTCGGAGTCGTGAACGATGTTCGAGCAACTGACGATGCAGCCGGTCATGCAATTGTGCATCCCGCCGCCATACGTCTCGAAACTCTCGACGATGCGCTTGCCGTCGAGGTTCTCGACGTCCGGGGACTGCCCCTCGGTGCGATTCTTGTAGACGAAGGTGTTGAGAATGTTCGCCACCGGAACCACCGAACTGGTGCCAAATTCGAACATCTGCGGCGCGTCGAGATAGGCCTTTGAATAGCCCTTGTTCTGCGCGTTGAAGCCCTTCGAGTCGGCCGCCTGGCGCGGACGCGCCTTGCCGGGGTCGACCACCACCCACTTCAGCCCCTTCGAGCCCATCACCGCACCGAGTCCACCGCGGGCCGCGTGGCGGGCCGGCCGGCGCTCCTTGTTCTGATCGGTGCAGGCGACAGACGCCCCCGACAGCTTCATTTCGCCGGCGGGCCCGATGCAGATCACCGAAGCATTCTTGTCGCGACCGGTGAGCAACTTCTCACAGCACGCGTAATTCCACATCCCCTTGTATTCGTCGGCGGCAACCACCGCAACGCCATCGGCGGAGACTTCGAGCCCGTAACGCTTCTCCGGGTCCGAGGGCTGCCCCTGTACGATGATCGCGCGGAAGCCCAGCTTCATCAGGTGTTGACCCGGGTTTCCGCCGGCGTTCGCTTCCTTGATGCTTCCGGTGAGCGGGCTCTTGCCGCCGATCGAGATCCGGCCCGACGTCGGCGCGGTGGTTCCCGACATCACACCCGGTGCCATCACCAGGACGTTGTCGGGACCGAGCGGGTCACAACTCGGGTCGCAATCGCGCAGCAGGATCTTCGCGGACAGGCTGCGGCCGCCCTGGTACTTCCACTCTTCCGGAAAGTCTTCGATCGCGACGCTCTGGTCGCTCATGTTCACGCGAATCACCTTGTCGCCTTCGGGTCCGGGCATCGGCATCCTCCTACAGATTGGATCTTTCGAATTACAGGGGGGGGCTTACACCCCGCCTCTGCCAAATCGGTTCCCAACACTAACCCAGTCAACGGGACGTCGGAACGCGAGGCCGCTTCAGCCTCCGGCGATCGCAGCCAGCACGTCGACGCGATCGCCTTCGCCCACCGCCCGGTCGAGCTCGGCGGGAGCGATCTCCTCTTCGTTCACGAAGAGTTTCACGAAGCGATGCAGAGCACCCTGGCCGTCGAAGACGAGTTCCTGAAAACCAGGGTAGGCCGCCTCGACGGCTTCGATACAGCCGCGCAGGCTCGAGGCCTCGACCTCTACTTCGCTCTCACCCCGGGTCGCTCCTCGGTAGGCTCCCGGCACGCTCACTGTGGGCATCGACCTTGGCTCCTCGGGTGTCCTCGGGTGCGCGCTGGCAGTCTAGCCCCAGCGGGCTCCGGGGGCAGCGCAGGCCGCCCCTTCCCTCCAGGGAGGCCTCGGCAATCGACGACCGGAAGGGCCCACGGAGCAGTCTCCTCCGAAAATCGCCCAACTGACGTGATTCATATAAAAGAAGGTAGGGAGCCCGGCTCTCCGCGCGAAGATCCTGCAGCGCCAGAAGCCGAGTTTCCCCTCGGGGGACGCATCGACGCAGTTTGGGTCCCGCGAGCTAGACTCTTGGAGATCCGTCCAGACACCTGCCCGGGGGCCCCGCCCGCCGCACCGCCCTGAAGACCTTTCCGGGTGGAAATCGGGCCCACGAAGATGGAACGTCGAAGCATGATGGGACACCGCATCATCATCTGCGACGGCGCCGAAACGGCTCGCCTTTGGGCCCGCATCGGTGCCTCCGAGGACGAGGAACTCATCTGGGTTCCCCGCGAGGGGGAAACTCGCGCCCGGCCGCCGGGTTTCCGCTCACTCCCCCGCGGGCTGAACGAAGACAGCCTGGCGGACATCAAC
>CAJXIC010000320.1 GCA_913054385.1 uncultured Pseudomonadota bacterium | reverse complement strand
TTCTGTGTTATCCGCACGTCGGGCAGCGGATCGAGCGGGGCATGCGTTACGGCCTGATCCGTTTCGGTTCCCGCACCGATGTGACGTTGCCCGTGGGAGCCACGCTGCGGGTTCAGCGTGGCGATCGCGTCACGGGCGGGGCGACGGTGGTGGCGGACTTGCCGCCCCGGGAGGACGCGTGAGCGAAGCGAAGCGCATGAGGCGCCGCCGCCGCGGGCCGAAGAGGGATCCGGGCGCCTTCGCGGTGCTGCTGCCTCACCTGCTCACCACCGCCAATCTCGCTGCGGGGTTCTACGCGATCCTGAAGTCGGGGCAGGGCGAATTTGATCGCGCCGCGATCGCGCTCTTTTTTGCCGCCGTCTTTGATGGACTCGACGGGCGGGCGGCTCGCCGGGCGCATTCCTCGAGCCGCTTCGGCCTCGAATACGATTCGATCGCGGACACGGTCTCCTTCGCCGTGGCGCCTGCGGTGCTGGCCTTCAACGCGGGAAGCTACGCGGAACTCGGCTGGACCGGTTGGGTGATGGGCTTTGTCTACGTCGCCTGCGCCTCTCTCCGGCTAGCTCGCTTCAACGTCTCTCCCGGGCGCTACGAGGGCCGTTTCGAGGGACTTCCGAGTCCCGCGGCGGCGGGCGTGGTGCTGAGTTGGGTACTCTTCACGGGCTGGTTGGCGGAGAACGGCTTCGGCCTTGGGGTTCCGGCCACGCTCTCGGCTCTGGGCCTGGCGTTCCTCGGCGTCCTGATGCTGAGCCCGATTCCCTACCGGAATTTCAAGAACGTGCGACTCGGTGCTTCGTACGGGAACATCGTATGGACGGTGATCGGCAGCACGGTGATCCTCCTCCGACCTGAGCTGACCCTCCTCGCGCTCTCGATGATCTACACCTTCTCCGGCCCCTTCGAGATCTATTGGCGGCGACGAACCGGAAGCGAACTGCAGGTGATCCAGGCTTCGGAACCGCAGGCCGAGACACCGGCTCCGGGAGAGCCCCATGAGTGAGAAAACGGCAGAGCGGGTCTTGATCTTCGACACCACGCTGCGCGACGGCGAGCAATCGCCGGGCTGCAGTATGAACCGCCAGGAGAAACTGGCGCTGGCACGGCAACTCGCCGCCCTGGGCGTCGACATCATCGAGGCGGGCTTTCCGATCGCCAGCGAGGGTGATCTCGAATCGGTGAAGGCGATTTCGCTGGCGGTGCGCGAACCCGTGATCTGCGCGCTCTCGCGCACGAGCCGCGGCGACATCGAGCACGCTCTCGAGGCGCTGGACCCGGCGGCGCGCCCGCGCGTCCACGTCTTCATTGCAACCAGCGACCTGCACCTCGAGCACAAGCTGCGGATGACACGCGAGCAGGTCATCGAAGAAGTCGACCGGGCGGTCCGCTCGGCCCGCGCTCACGTCGACGACGTCGAATTCTCGGCCGAAGATGCCACGCGTTCCGACTGGGACTACCTGGTCGAGGTCTTCGACGTGGCGGTGGCGGCGGGCGCGTCGACGCTCAACGTACCGGACACCGTGGGTTACACGACGCCCAGCGAGTACTTCGACCTGATCCAGTTCCTGAAGCGGCACGTGCAGGGAGCCGATGACGTGATCTTCAGCCTGCACTGCCACGACGATCTCGGGCTGGCGGTGGCCAACAGCCTGGCAGCGATCCGCGCCGGGGCGCGGCAGGTCGAGTGCACCGTGAACGGGATCGGCGAGCGTGCCGGCAACACCGCGATGGAAGAGGTGGTGATGGCGCTGAAGACCCGCCCCGACACCTTTGGGGGCCTCGACACGGGCATCGTCACGACCGAGATCTGGCCCACGAGTCGGCTGCTCTCGTCGATTACCGGCGTGCCCGTTCAGCCCAACAAGGCCATTGTCGGCGAAAATGCTTTCGCGCACGAGGCGGGGATCCACCAGGACGGCGTGCTGAAGAACACGCTCACCTACGAGATCATGACCCCGCAGTCGATTGGTCGCGCCTCCAACGAACTGGTGCTCGGGAAGCACTCGGGACGCCACGCCCTTTCGGAACGCCTGGGGGAGCTCGGGTTCGATGTCTCCGGGGATGCTTTCGAGCGGGTCTTCCGGCGCTTCAAGGCGCTGGCGGATGCGAAGAAGACCATCTTCAACGAGGACCTCGAGGCGCTGGTGGGAGATTCGGTGACGACCCCCGAGGAGCGTTTTTCGATCGGCGACATCTCGATCACCAGCGGCACCGTCGGGAAGCCGAGTGCCACGGTGGAAATGCAGATCGACGGCGTGTCGCGAAAGCAGACGGCTCTCGGTGTCGGGCCCGTGGACGCGCTCTTCCGCGCAGTCGCCGAGTTGACCGACACGAAGAGCGAGTTGATCCGCTACCAGGTGCACGCGGTCACCGCGGGTCTCGACGCCCTGGGCGAAGTCAGCGTGACGGTCGACGAAGACGGCCGCCGGGTGATCGGCCACGGCGCTCACGAAGACGTGCTGGTGGCGAGTGGCAAGGCCTACGTTCACGCCATCAACAGGCTCGAATGGCATAAGGGACGCCGGGGGGCCAACGAGCCCCGGGGTATCTAGGCGCCGCCCAGGCGTCCACCGCAGCTGGAGAAGGCATCGTGGATCGAATTGTTCTTTTGCCGGGAGACGGCATCGGGCCCGAGGTGACCCTCGAGGCGCGTCGCGTGCTCGAAGTGGTTGCGGCGCAGCACAGTCGAAAGCTCGAGTTTGAAGAGGGCCTGATCGGCGGCGCGTCGATCGACGCCACCGGTAGCCCCCTTGGCGATGACGTGGTGGAAGCCTGTCGCGGCGCGAATGCGGTGCTGCTGGGCGCTGTCGGCGGGCCTGCCTGGGACGCGATGCCGGTGGACACCCGGCCGGAGAAGGGGCTGCTGCGGATCCGCAAGGAACTCGGGCTCTTCGCCAACTTGCGGCCCGCGAAAGTGTTCCCCGCGCTGGTCGCCGCTTCGACCCTGCGTCCCGAGGTGGTCGAGGGAATCGATCTGCTGGTGGTGCGCGAGTTGACCGGCGGTCTGTATTTCGGGGAGCCGCGGGGGCGGGCGCTGGTTTCGGGTCGCCGGGAGGCCCGCAATACCATGGTCTATGACGAAGTCGAGATCGACCGCATCGCACGGGTCGCTTTCGAGGCAGCCGGGCTGCGGCGCCGACACCTGACCCACGTGCACAAGGCCAACGTCCTCGACGTCTCGCAACTCTGGGTCGAGGTCGTCGACGAAGTGGCAAAGGATTTCCCCGACGTCGATGTCGTGCACCAACTCGTCGATTCGTGTGCGATGCTGCTGGTGCGTGACCCGCGGCGTTTC
>CAJXIC010000319.1 GCA_913054385.1 uncultured Pseudomonadota bacterium | reverse complement strand
ACGGGGCTGCCAGCCGGTGGCCGCCTGGAACCTCGAGAAATCGCCGTAGTAGTCGCCGATGTCGATGGCGGCGGCGTCCTTCGGAAAGGGCACGGTCTCGGTTTCGAAATCGGCGAACTTCGCGAGGATCCGCACAAACCCCTGCAGGCTCTCGGGCTGGGGGTGGCCGAGGTTGTAGACCTGCCCATCGACGCCGGGCCGTTCGCCCGCCAGCAGCAGGGCCTCGACGACATCGTCGACATAATTGAAATCTCGGCGCTGCTCACCGGTTCCATAGATGCGGATGTTTTCGCCGGCGAGCGCCTTGCGCACGAAGACGCCGATGAAGCCCTTGCGGTCGTTGCTGATCTCCATGCGCGGGCCGTAGGTGTTTGTGAGGCGCAGGCTCACCGTCGCCAGACCGTGCACCTCGTGGTAGAGCGAGTAGTAGCGCTCGGCCGCCAGCTTGTTGATTCCGTTCACGTCCACCGGAACCAGGGGATGGACTTCGTCCACCGGCAGGTACTGAGGCCGACCGTAGAGCTGCCGGGTACTGGCGAAAACGATCTTCGCGCCGGGGTTTCCCTCGCGGCAGCACTCGAGCAGCGACAGTTGGCTGGCGCAGTTGATTTCGAGATCGGTCATCGGGTCGAGCATGCTCTCGACGTGGGAGATCTGGCCGGCGAGGCTGAAGACCAGGGCCTGGTCGCGAACCAGGTAGCGAAGGCTGTGGCCATCGCGGACGTCCGAAAAATTGATCTTCAGGCGGTCACGGATCGCTTCGACGTTCGCGAGCGTGGCACCGTAGGCCGGAAGCATCGAGTCCAGGAGCGTGACGTCGGCGCCGCGCTCGACCAGCGCGTGCGCGAGGTTCGAGCCGATGAACCCCAGGCCCCCTGTCACGAGCACACTCTTTCCCCGGTAGAAGTCAGCCACTTTCAGGATCCCGCTCGCAGACCTCGCGCACCACGAACTGGGGCGCACCCGATTGATCGAGAAACAGCCGCCCGAGGTATTCCCCAATGGTCCCGAGAATCAGCAGTTGCACGCCGGCAAAGAAAACGACGGTGACCAGCACCGTCGGAATCCCCACCGCCACCGCGGGGTTGATGTAGAGCTTGTCGATCACGATCGCGACGAGGAGAAAGAGACTCGAAACCGAAGCGATGGCGCCGATCGCTGCCGAGACCCGCAGCGGCAGGATCGAGAAGTTCAGGAACATGTTGAGCCAGAGAAAGAAGAGCTTTCCCAGGTTGTAGTTCGATTCCGAGCCCTCGCGTTCGAGGTGCTCGACGTCGACCTGCCCGATGCGTCGCGTCGTGCGCAGGATCAGTCCGTCGATATACGGGAACGCCCCGCGATAACGCTTCACCTCCTCGACCAGGAAGCGATTCATCACCTTGAAGCTCGAGAGATAGAGTTCCGGTGGCTTTTTTAGCATCCAGTTGGCAACACGGTCGTTGAAGCGGCTCCCGAGATTGCGCAGGAAGCCGTGCTGCTTGGTGCGGTAGCAGCCGTAGACGACATCCACATCCGATTCGCACAGCGCCTCGTACATCGGGCGCACCTCTTCGGGTGGGTTCTGCCCGTCGTCGTCGAGAATCGCGACCGCCTGGCCGGTGGTGAAGTGCAGCCCCGCGAGCACGGCGTTGTGCTCGCCGAAATTGCGCGCGAGACGAACGAAGCTCACCGTGTCCGGGTGTTTCTCGTGGAGTGCCCGGCAAACGCGTTCGCTGGCGTCGGCCGACCCGTCGTCCACCAGCACCACTTCGATTCGCAGGTCGGCGAAACCGGCGAGGATGCGCTCGACCACGCCCTCGATGGTCCCGCTTCCGTTGAAGACCGGGATCACGAAGGAGAGCTCGACTTCGGACTCGATCGAGTGTCGCTTCACCATGTCTTTCAACCGCTTGGGAGGAATGATAGCCGTTTCGGATTCGGGCCCCCGAAAGTTGAATTTCGGGGCCAAAACCCCTCGCTCGTCGCCCTCTCGGGACGAATCAGGCCCTAGCGACCGAGGACCTCGCCTGGCTTTCCGCGGCGGTAGATGGCGTAGGGGCCGACCCTCGTTAGCGGCGTGTAATCCGCGAAAAAGCGGGCGAAGCGCGGGTCACGCCGGAAGTAGCGAAGGAAGTCGAACTCGCTGTGCCGGAAGGCCTGCTTGTCGGGGCTCTGATCGACGAAGATCAGCGCCGGCGGATCGGCCTGCAGATCCTCGACCACTGCATCAAAGAGCCCCCGCTCGAGCGCCCCCATTTCGGAGGGCGTCCGGTATGGGAAGGGGCGCGCCTGTCGCTCGGCGGGGGTGTACAGCCCGGGCACGACCCACAGGCAGCAATAGCGAGAGGACCAGCGCGCCTCGCTCAGGTTGACCACCGGAAACGCCGGAACGATCGACGTCGACAGGAACCAGATCGAGCGACCAAAGGCGTGCTCGCGTGCCACGGCGGCGAGGTCCCCCACCAGCGTGCGCTCCTGCGCTCCCGGGCCGAGCACCTGCCAGGTGGCCCGCAGCAGCGCCCCCGCGGCCACGAGGTTGAAAACCAGCCACAGAACGAGGAAGGCCCGCGAAGGAGACACTCGCGCGAATGGTCGCGCCCCCTCCGGCCGCAACCAGAAGCCCAGACCGACGACCACGATCAGGAGGCCCGAAGCGATCTCGAGCGGATCGTAGTGGTAGTCCCAGGCTCGACCCTGCACGACAGCAGAAGCCAGGAAACCCATCGCCGCCACCAACAGGATCTGACGCAGGGCACGGTCCCGAGAACCGGCTCTCACCGCGAAGAAGCAAGCCACCGCCACGGCGAACACGATCAGGGCGGGCTTCCCCAACAAGACGGGAAGCCGGTAGGTGGCGTAGGCATCGTAGACCCTTGTCGCCAGCGCAATCATCTCGAGATAACTCGGCGTCCACGCGAGCACCGCAAGCACGCCCAACGCCACCACCCCCGCGATGCAGCGATTCTCGATCCGCTTCCAGGCCCCGGGTGCGCGGAAGAACAAGAACCCCTCGACGACGATCCACACCACGACGAAATGGGGCTTCAGGACGAAGCCCACGCCCGCCAGGAGACCTGCGAGTAGCGTCCAGCGCGGCGCCAACGCCACGGCGTCGACCCGGGCGGCGGCGGCAAAGAGATAAGGGAAGACCGCAATCGCAAAGAGACCGTCGCGCTGGCCAAACTCGTAACCG
The DNA here is from genome assembly GCA_913054385.1 of uncultured Pseudomonadota bacterium. GTDB lineage: Bacteria > Myxococcota_A > UBA9160 > UBA9160 > UBA4427 > JAYGCV01. Next base: position 130 of record CAJXIC010000319.1, on the reverse strand, counting down.
GGTGCCCCGATTTCGAGGAGGCAGAGCGCACCCACCACGCTGAAGGCGTAGGCAGCCGGGTTCGCGGGGATCGACTCGCGAAGAATCCGGTAGCCGAGGGCAGCGGCCCCCGCGATCCCGACGACGAGCA
>CAJXIC010000318.1 GCA_913054385.1 uncultured Pseudomonadota bacterium | reverse complement strand
CCGATCGCGAATTGCTCGTGCTCGAAGCCAGCGGCATCTCGTCGCCGCGCCTGATTGGTCCGGTGCTCACCTTTGCGGGCGGGGTGACGATCCTGGGGCTGCTCCTCTCCCTTTACGCCGCACCGTGGTCGGTGCGCTCCCTGGACAAGGCGGTGGAGGCATTCTCGCGGGAGAGTCCTGGGGCCACGCTGCGCGCCGGGGTGATCCAGGAGTTCGGCGACTGGAAACTCGAGGCCCGGGAAGTGTCGGCGTCGGGTCGCGAACTCGAGGGGGTCCTGATGTGGATGCCCGACCTCGGCGAAACCGTCTTCGCCCGCCGTGGCCTGCTGACGCCCGATCCAGAGGGTTCGCGCATCGAACTCGAGGACGGCACGGTGGTGCTCGAGCCGCGGAAGCGGCCGCGGCAGATTCGCTTCGACCAGATCGAAATTCGGCTGCCGCGCGATCGCGCCGACTCCTGGGCGCCCACACAAGACCGGCTGGCCGGGCTCTCGCTCCGCGAGTTGGCACTCGCGGCGAACGGCGACAGCACGCCGCAGAGGGCGCGCATCGAACTCCAGCGGCGCCTGGCTCTGCCCTTCGGGACGCTCGTGCTCGGGCTGTTGGCCGTGCCGCTCTTTTTCAGCCGCGCGCATTATTCGAGGGCCGGGGGCGGCGTGATGGGGATCGCGGCCACCCTTGTCTACTACGGGCTGGTCCAGGTGGGCGACGGCTTGATCTGGTCCGGGCAGGTTTCGCCGCTGTTCGGCGTCTGGCTGCCGAACCTGGTGATTGGGGCGGTGGGTCTCGCGATGGCGTTCCGCTTGACGAGGATCTCCTCCCTCGGTCGCCACCTGGACCGCCCGGAGGAGACGCAGCACGAGGAGAAACCCGAGCGCGTTGCGCGCAGCGCGCGATCGCACCGCCGCGCACTGCCCCGCTACGTCGCCACGCGCTTCCTCGAACTCGCGCTGATCTGTTTCGGCGGCCTGCTCACGGCCTACCTGCTGGTCGACCTGCTCGAGCGCCTGGATTTCTTTGCGAACTACCAGCCGACCGCGATTCAGTTCCTGAAGCTCTATGCCGGGCGGCTTCCGGTGCTGGCTGCTCGGGTGATCCCCATGGCGCTGCTCCTGGCCACGGCGCTCACGGTGAGCCTGCTCAATGCCCGCGGCGAACTCCTCGGGATGCGCTCTTGCGGAATCCCGGCACCGGTGGCGCTGGCCCCGGTGATGATCCTCTGCACCTTGCTGACGCCGCTCTACTTCGTTTTCACGGACACCGTCGTGCCGCGCGCCAACGCGTACTACTACTACATGAAGCACGAGGCGATCCGCGGTTGGCGCAGCGAGTCGGCCTTTCGGAACACCATCTGGTATCGCCGAGGGGACCAGGTATTCGAGGCAGACAGCCTCGACTCCCGGGCCGGGCGTGCCACCAATCTCCGTGTCTATGAACTCGACGACGAGGGCCGCCCCACGAGCCGCCTGGACGCGACCTCGGCGAGCCACATCGGCGATGGAATCTGGCGGCTTTCGGACCCGATTCGCGTCGAACTCAAAGAAGATTCGATTACCAGGGTGCCGGCCCTGCGCTACGCCACACTCGGCGAGGGGATGGAGGTGCGGGTCGATTCCCGGGACCTCTCGGTGCGAGAACTGGCCCGCGAAATCGAGGAGGTCGAGGACAGCGGCTACGACGCCTGGGCCTTCCACGTCGCCTGGTGGGGGCGCTGGGCGGCGCCGCTCGGTTGCCTGGTGTTACCGGCGCTGGCGCTGATCTTCGCGGTGGGCGGTCCACCCTTTCCGAATACGCCGATCACGATCTGTTTCAGCGTGCTGACGGCGGTGGGCTTTGTACTCCTCACGGGGGTGGCCACGAGCCTCGGCAATGGACGCGTGCTCTCGCCACCGGTCGCGGCCTTCGTACCGGCTGCAACCTTCGGAGCGGTTGCCGTCGCGCTCGGGTTCCGGCTGCGGAACCTCGGGTTCCGCTAGCTCCGCGCTAGAATTCGCCGAAGCCCTGCTTCTGCTGCGCGGCCGTGTCGATGGCCCGCACCTGGAGCAGCAGGGCGTCGAGCGAGGCGAAGTCGATCTGGCTCGGGCCGTCCACGGGTGCTTCGTCCGGGGAAGGGTGGGCTTCGAGGAAGAGAGCGTCGATTCCGACCGCCACGGCTGCCCGCGCCAGCGCCGACACGAAGCGACGATCGCCGCCCGAGGCGCCGTCGGCGGCACCCGGGTATTGCACGGCGTGGGTGGCGTCAAAGCAGACCGGCGCGAAATTCCGCATCTGCACCAGTGCGCGCATGTCTACGACGAGGTTGTTGTAGCCGAAGCTGGTTCCGCGTTCGGTGATCATCGCACCGCCGCTGCCGTTGGCGCGCACCTTGGCGATGGCTTGCTCGGCATCCGCCGGCGCCAGGAACTGGCCCTTCTTGATGTTGACGGGCAGGCCGGTCTTGGCGCAGGCGACGATCAGGTCGGTCTGGCGACAGAGGTAGGCCGGGATCTGCAGGCAGTCGACGACCTCGGCGGCCAACTTCGCCTGGTAAGGCTCGTGGACATCGGTGATCAGGGGTAGGCCCGTCTCGCGCTTCACCTCCAAAAGGACGTGAAGACCCTCGTCGATGCCGGGCCCGCGAAAGGCGCCGACCTTCGAACGATTCGCCTTGTCAAACGACGCCTTGAAGACGAGGGGAAACTCGTGGCGCTCGGCCAGCGACTGCAGGGCGCGTGCGCAGTCGAGCGCATCGTGTTCCGCCTCGATGACGTTTAGACCGGCGATGAGTGCGAGGGGGGCTCCGCTTCCGACGGGAACGTCGCCAATTCGCATTCAATTCCTCCGCGGTCGCGTCACGCGACGGGCCTTAGATAGCAAGCCCGGACGGCTTGCACACGCCCGCGGGGGTCTCGAGCGCGAGGTCCGGGGTCCCGGAAAGCCCCTCGGGGGGATCGGCATGCCTCCGTCTAGGCGGGTGACAGCGCCTGTCCCGCGTGGCGCACCGATGCCTTTTCGGCTGGAATTCCAGCCGCTTGAAGCCTTTCCAAAGCTTCCCAGGGAGCGCCTTCAAAGGCATTGGAGCGGGGGAAGCGATAGCCTCCGGCGGTCGGGGGCCTCGCGAGAGGGCGCTCGGAAGCGCAGGGGGGAGCGTGTCCGAATCCGCGATCGAGGGGGCCGACGGGGCGAATGGCGGCGAATCGGGGGCTGCAGCGCCCCGGGTGTGGGTGCTGCTCGATGATCGGCCCGGGAACTCGACGCAATCGCTCGGCCTGGCGGATGAACTCGGCTGGCCCTACTCGCGTGTCGACCTCGCGCTGGGAGTGTTTTCGAAGCTCCACAATCGTTG
>CAJXIC010000317.1 GCA_913054385.1 uncultured Pseudomonadota bacterium | reverse complement strand
ACCTCGCCTATGTAGGCCGCATTCAGGCCGAAGCCCGCGTCGAAGTGTTCGCGGCCCCCAGCCTTTGATGCGGCCGACGCTTCCGCCGGGGGCCGGGTCACTTCGTTGCGGTCTTCGCGCTCGCTCACGCTGTGGCCCTCTCCCCCAACCCAATCGGGAAACCATGATAGCCCGGGCGCCCCCCGACGCTGACGGGGCGCTAGAGGCATCGCTGCCAGCGCTAGCCTTCGCCGCATGCAGGTGGGAGCGCGGCTGCGAACGGCCTTCTTCGATCGCCCTTGTCTCGAGGTGGCCCGCGACCTCGTCGGCACGATCCTCGTCCACCGGCTCCCGAACGGGACGCGCCTCGGCGGGCGACTCGTCGAAGTCGAAGCCTATCTCGGCGCTGGCCGCGACCCGGCGTCCCACGCGCACCGCGGCCGCACAGCCCGCAACGCCTCGATGTTCGGCCCGCCCGGTCGCCTCTACGCCTACCGCAGCTACGGGATCCACACCTGCCTCAACCTGGTCTGCGAGGCCGAGGGCCGTGCGGCCGCGGTGCTGCTGCGCGCCCTCGAACCCCTCGAAGGGCAAGAGCGCATGCGACGCCTGCGCGGACTCGCGCCCGGTGCTTCGCTGCGGCTGTTGGCCCGCGGTCCCGGCCGGCTGGCCCAGGCGCTGGGGGTTCCCCTGGCGATGGACGGCGTCGCGCTTTCGCGTGGGCCGCTCGCGCTCTTCGCCGCAGCGGACGGCCAGGCGCCGCGGCTGGCGCGCTCGGGGCGCACCGGCATTCGCGAAGCGGCCGACCTCCCCTACCGCTTCTACGTTAGAGATTCGCCCTGGGTCTCCCCCTTTCGCGCCGGGGGCTAGCGCTTCGGCGGTCGCGCGCGGGGGCGACGAATCAACGGGGGCCCGGGGCGAGAATCGCGAGTACCACGAGGTCCCCCGTTCCGGTATTCCGAATGCCGTGGGCGACGTCGGCCGGCGCCACCAGCAGGGTTCCCGCCGCCATCTCGACTTCGCTGTCTTCGAGCAGGAAGAGGCCTTCTCCTTGCAGCACGTGATAGACCTTGTCGAGTCCAGCGTGGGCGTGCAGGGCGTGCTCCTGCCCGGGCCGGAAGGCATTGAGCCCCACCAGGATCCGCGACGACGCAAAGAGGGTCGCCTTTCCCATCTTCTCGTCCCGGAACTCGGCGTGTTCCTCGGGCCTGAGTGCCTGGGGATGTTCCATTCACGAACCTCCTTCTCTCGCGCTCGCACAGAATTCGAGGACCGCAAACGCGACGCGCGCGGGATCCTCCATCGGCACGAGGTGACCGCCCTCGATGTCCCGGAGTTCGCCCTTCTGCATTCGGGAGACCCAATCGGCGTGGAGCGCGCGATCGAAATTTCCGCCAGTGGCAAAGAGGCACAACGCCGGCACCTTCAGCGTCGACGCCGCAACGTGCAGATCGAGGTTCCGCGCGCCGCCGAAAATCTGGGCCTCGAGTTCGGGCGCGCACTTGAGCTCGACCCCACCGCCCGGGGCCGCGCGCATTCCCTCCTCGACGTAGCCGTCGAACGCCCACGGCTGCCACGCCTCGAAAAGCGCGCGCCCGGAAAAATGCGCCCTCGCCTGCTCGCGGCTCTCGAAATGTCGGCGACGGCGCAAGGTGCGCTCGACGAGTTCGCGCCCGTGGGCAGTCACCGCGTCGGACACCGCGCGCGGAAAGACAACCGGATCGACCATCGCGATCCGTTCGTAGAGGAAGGGGCGCTTTGAAGCCACGACCGCGGTGAGCGAGCCACCGAAGGAGTGCCCGAGACCCAGGCCAATCTGCGAAATCCCCAGTTCGGCCACCACCGCATCGGCGACCGCCTCGAGATCCTTCGCCAGGTCGCTCCAGCCGAAGCCTTCGATGTCGGCTACGGCGCACGAGTCCCCGTGGCCACGGGCGTCGAGGGCGATCACCCGGAACTTCGAGCGCAGCGCAAGCGCGACTCCCGCAAAGAGCGCAGCGCAAAAACCGTTCGCGTGGTGGAGCAACGCCACCGGCCCATCGCCGCCCCAGTCGAGCAGCGCGATTTCGCCGGGGGCACAACCGCTACGGTCACCGCTCCCACCGATTTCGACTCGCCATTGCCGGACACCACTACGCATCGACCCGGATGGCTAGCGAAGATCCGCACCCCCCGCTCGAAAGGCGCACGCCAGGGTCGATGGAAGCGAATCGCCGCATCGCGACTTCCCCTATTCTCCCGCCAGCATGAGCACCGCTCCGCCTGAAAACCGCTTCTACCGCTTCGAAAACGCGCTGCGCGAACGTGTCCTCGAACGTCTTCGAGGATTCGATCTCGAAGTGGCCCCGCGCGAAGGCAAGGCCGCGGCGGTGGCAGTGGTGATCATCGAAGGCGACGACGGGAACGCGTGCTTCCTGCTGACGCGCCGAGCGACGCGGCTGCGCGCCCACGCCGGGCAGTGGGCGCTTCCCGGGGGTCGAGTCGACCCCGGCGAGACATTCGAACAGACGGCCCTGCGCGAACTCGAGGAGGAGTTGGGCATCGACCTCGACGCATCGGCTGTGCTCGGCCGGCTCGACGATTTTGCCACCCGCTCGGGCTACGTGATCACCCCGGTGGTCGTCTGGGCCGGCGCGGGTTGCAAGCCGACTCCCAACCCCGACGAAGTCGCCGAGGTCTATCGTGTTCCGCTCGCGGACCTCGACGCTCCCGAGGTTCCCGAACTGCGTCGCATCCCCGAGAGCGATCGCCCGGTGATCTCGATTCCGCTGGTGGGCACCCACATCCACGCACCCACCGCCGCCGTGCTCTTCCAATTCCGCGAGGTCGCGATCCACGGCCGCGACACCCGGGTTTCGCACTACGAGCAGCCCGTCTTCGCCTGGAAGTAGCCCGCATGAACCCTCGGCCCGACTCCGGCCGTCCCGCAAGGGGCTGGCGAAACCGCGACCACACCCGCGGCAGCCTGCTCGTCTCGCTCTTCGTGCTGGCGCTGCCGCTGGTCGCCACGAGCCTTGCCGGGGTGGTCTTCCAGTTGGTCGATCTCGGGCTGATCAGCCGCCTCGGCGAAGACGCCACCACGGCGATCATCGTTTCGAACCAATCGCTGCGCCAGATCGTGCTGGTGCTGGCAATGGGGGCGAGCTTCGGCGCCCAGGGCCTGGTTTCACAGTTCGTGGGCAGCGGTCGCGTCGACGCCGCGGAGCACGTGGCGGGGCAGGTGGTGCTGCTCGGAGGCGTCTTCTCGGTGGCCATCGCCGGGCTCGGCGTCTGGCTGCCCGAAGTTCTGCTCGGCTGGCTCAACGTGGCGCCGGACGTGATGGACATCGGCGTCGGCTACGTCCGGCTCTCGCTGGGC
>CAJXIC010000316.1 GCA_913054385.1 uncultured Pseudomonadota bacterium | reverse complement strand
TCATCCTGGCCGCGGACGGTCGCGTGATGGACGGCATGCATCGCGTCGCGAAGGCGGTGACCATGAATCTCGATACCATAAACGCGGTTCGCTTCGAGTCCGACCCCGAACCCGACCACGTGGGCAGAAAGCCCAGCGAACTTCCCTATTAGCACGTGGAATCAAACCGCTGACGGAAGACGGATGAAGATTTCGCACACATTTCTCGCAAACGGCGTCGCAATTGGCGCATGGATTCTTACCTCGTTCCTATCCGCGGCCGAGTCGTTCTCGGAAGAGAGCCGCCCGAATATCGTGATGATCGTGATTGATACGCTCCGGGCAGCGAATCTCTCGCACGCCGGCTATGACCGCCTCACGTCTCCAGCAATCGACGAGCTGGCGTCGCGAAGCGTCGTGTTCCGAAACACCGTATCAATTGGCGCCAACACCACCATTGCCATGGCGGGCCTAATGACGGGCCGGCTACCACATTTTGAATTCGGAGAGCCCTGGACCGACGAGTACTTCTTCGGGATGCGCCGATTCTACTCGCGCGAGGGAGAAATCGGCCTCCCCACCGCACTCGACAGCCTGGCCGAGAGGCTGCGCAACGCCGGCTACTTTACTGCCGGAGTCGTCACCAATCCCTACCTCCAGAGCAGCTATCAATTCGACCAAGGATTTATGGTCTACGAGGAACTGATGGAGGAGAATGGCTACGTCGCCGCCGATGTGGTGACGGATTCTGCACTCTCGGTTCTCGACGCCGTGAAGCGATCGGAGAAGCGAAACGATCGCCCCATGAGCGAGCGAGCGGAAGTCCCCACTCGTGACACCATCCATCAGCCGTTCTTTCTCTACCTGCACTACATGGATGTCCACGGGCCGTACAAACCACGAGAAAGGCCCGAGGACTGCTTTGATGAATCGAAGCATCCCCGTGTGCTTCGACCGATGACGGCCTCGGATTGGCGAGAGTGGAAGCGCTGGTGGAATATGGATCGAGACGTCTCGAAACCGGAAAGACAACAGCTGCTGTCGACTATGAAATCTCGGTACGACTGCGAGATCCGATTCGTGGACCAGCAACTCGGGCGTGTTCTGAAACGAATTCGGGAGCTCGGCCTCGAAGATAAGACCATCATTGCCATTACTTCGGATCACGGCGAGGAATTTCTCGAACACGGTGGCACGATGCACAAAGGTACGGTCTACGAAGAGTTGATTCGTGTCCCCCTAATTCTCTTCGTTCCTGGCGTCGGTTCCCACAGAGTCGATGACCTCGTTCGAAACTTCGATTTATATCCAACGCTGCTCCAACTCGCCGACGTAGAACTTGAAGCGAAGGATGTCGATGCCGTGAGTCTTCTCCCCCTCGTCTATCGGAAAGATGTCACCCTCGGGTTGGCCGCCTACACGAGCTTTCCCTGGGCGAGGATGTACCTGGCTGGCAACGAGAAGATCATCGAGCGGCCTAATCGCGACCTGGCTATCTTCGACCTCGAGCGGGATCCGGGTGAGTTGAACCCGATTTCGTCGACCGATGCGAGCGTCACCCAGAAGACTCTGAAGAATCGCCTGGATGCGCTCGTCGACAGGCTGCGCGGGGACCGCAGCGAACTCAAGGAAGCGAAGAACTCCGCGGAAGGTTCGCCGCAGGGGCATGGGCCGGACGAGGCCACGCGGAATCAACTCCGCGCGCTCGGTTACCTCGAGTAGGCACGTCTCAAGTTCGCGTCGCGCCTCCCCACCGCGGCGGATGGGGGGCACGCGGGGTGCGAATCGCCCCCGCTAGACTGGCCGCGCGTGACGAGCGACCCCACGATCTACGTTCCGCTCACCCTGACAGCGGCCTTCGGCTTTGCCGCCGCGAGCGTGCTGCAGCAGCACGAAGCCGCGAACCACGGCGGCGGACGACTCTCTCGGTTGCTCCGGCGGCCGATGTGGATCCTCGGCCTCGCTGCCTACGTCGGCGCCTATGGCTTGCAGGCATGGGCGGTGAGCCTCGGGCCTGTCGTGGTGGTGCAGCCGCTGATCGCCGCGCAGTTGGTCTTCGCGCTCCTCCTCGATCCCCTCTTCGGTGGCCACCGCGCCTCGCGTCGCGAATGGCTGGGCGCGCTCGCAGTCAGCCTCGGGCTCGCCGGCTTCCTCGTGGGCATGGACCCCGCGGCGGGCCGTGCGGGAGCCTCACCGGAGGCCTGGGGGCTCGCCGCGGGTGCGAGCCTGGCGGTGCTGGCCGCCGCCCTGGGAACCGGCACGCGCAGTCACGGTGCGCTGCGCTCGGCGGCCTACGGCAGCGCGGCCGGGATCTGTTGGGGCTTCATGATCGTGCTCATGAAGGTCGTCACCGCGGAACTCGCCCACCTCCAAGACGCAACCAGCCTCTTCACGGAGCCTTACCTCTATGGCCTGGTCGCGACCGCCATCGCCGGCTTCGCGCTGCTCCAGAAAGCTTTCGCGGCCGGTTCGCTCTCGGCCGCGCTCGTGAGCTACACGCTGGTGGAAATCGTGCTGGCGGTGGTCCTCGGCATCGCGCTCTTCGGCGAGAAACCCCACAGCGACGCGACCTCGCTCGCGATCACCAGCGTCTCGTCGCTGGCGATGATCGCGGGGATCGCGCTTCTCGCGGGCGCCCGCGACCCCGCGGCGCGCTAGGCAGCGTCGGCGCCCTTCTGCATCTTCGCGAGCATCGCGCCCATGGCGGCGTGCATCGCCTGGATCGCCTGGAGCGGCCGGATCATCACCTTGAACTCGACGATCTGCCCCTGCTCGTTGCAGCGGATGATGTCAACCCCGTTCACGTACTTGCCGCCCATCGATGTCTCGAATTCGAGCACCGCGGTGTCGCCCGAGAGCACCTTCGTCACGTAGCGGAAGCCGCCGGAACCAGAAGAGGAATCGCCGGTTTCTTCGGTCGCCCCCTCGTCTCCCTCGAAGGTCGCACCCGCCGCGGCCAGGTAGAGTTTGGTCACGGTCTTTCCCCGCTGCGGGGTGAAGACCACCGGCGAATAAAAGACCACGTCGTCGGCGAGGAGCGCGTCAAGGAGCCCGTTGCGCTCGCCGGCGTCGCGGCAGGAGAGCACCTCGTGCCAACCCTCGATTGCCTTTTCGATCATCGGAGACCTCTTTCCGTCTGGGGGCGCACTCAGGAGCGCGCGACGATCTCGCGCTCGACGTCCTCGAGGCGATCCTTGCCGAAGAAGAGTTCTTCACCGACGAAGAAACTCGGCGATCCAAAGACCCCGCGTTCGACCGACGCCTCGGTGTTGGCGATCAATGCCGCCTTCACCTCGGGGTCGGCCGCACCCGACAGCAGCGCGTCCGCGTCGAGCCCTGCCTCGCGCAGGCTCGTCTCGAGGACCTCG
>CAJXIC010000315.1 GCA_913054385.1 uncultured Pseudomonadota bacterium | reverse complement strand
TCCGCTCATGGCGAAGAAAGGCACCTCAGCCTCGCCGGCGACTGCCCGGGCCAGAAGCGTCTTGCCCGTGCCCGGAGGGCCTACGAGCAACACGCCCTTCGGCAGTTTCGCCCCGAGCCGTGTGAACTGCGCGGGTTCCTTCAAGAAGGCGACGACCTCACGCACTTCCTCCACGGCCTCGTCGGCTCCGGCAATTTCGGCAAAGCGCACGCGGTTCTCGGGGTCGACCTCGACGATTTTCGGTTGCTTCCGCCCCATCGAGAGCGCCGCCGGCCCCTTCCCCATTCGCCGCATCAAGAAACCCCAGAGCAGGAACAGCGCACCGAAGGGCAGCACCCAGTTCCAGAAGAGGTTGCTGGCCCACTTCGACTCAATGCGTCCCTGAAATTGCACGCCGTGCTTCTGCAAGAGCGGGATCAAGGCCGCGTCGGGCAGCGGCGTCACGGTGAAGTGTCGCTTGCGTTCGGCCACCGCCTTCGCCTGCTCGGCCTCAAGCTTCGCGTCGAAGCCCGCGACCCACGCCTTCAACCGATCCCATTCGAGACGCCAGGGGGTGTGCTCACCGGGCGGGTCGATGCCCGGTCCCGCCGCGGGCTTCGCCGGCTTGGCGGCCTTCGAGAGCCCGTAGATCACGTCTTCGGTGATCACCACCTCCGCGACCCGACCGGCTTCGACTCGTTCGAGGAAGGCGCTGTAGGGAACCTTCGCAACGCCCGGCCCCGAGAAGAGCCAGTAGTTCAGCGCGAAGATCGTGCCGAAGACGAGGAAGTAGTAGACGAGCGAGAAGCCCGCGCGTCCGGGAAGCCCCGGCGGCGTGGCGGCCGGCGGCACGCCCGCCGCTAGACCCCGACCACGAAGCTGCAGCTCGTAGTTCCGCTGCCGCCGATGTTCAGGGTCTGGAAGTTTTTCGCCCCATCCACCTGGAAGTCGCCCGCTTCACCCTTCACCTGGTTCGTCGCATCAAGCAGCTGACGTACGCCGGTGGCGCCCACCGGGTGGCCCGCGCCGATCAGCCCGCCGCTCGGATTGATCGGGTGCTTGCCATCGATCTCGAGCCAGCCCGCCTCGACCGCCTTCCAGCTCTCGCCGGGCGCGGTGATGCCGAAGTGGTCGATGGCCATGTACTCCGAGGTGGTGAAGCAGTCGTGGGTCTCGATGCCGTCGAGGCCATTTACGTCGGCGATTCCTGCACGGCGCATGGCCGCGGTGATCGTGCTGCGAACGTGGGGCAGCACGTACTCGGCGCCGGCACTTTCAGCGACCTTGTCCGAGAAGCGCAGGCGCGCCGTGTTGTGGCCCCAACCCTTGATGCGCGGGATGTCCTCGAGCTTGATCGCCATGCCCTTCGCGTACTTCTCGGCATATTCGCGGGAAGCCAGAAAGACACAGACCGCGCCGTCGGTCACCTGGGAACAGTCAGAGATGCGGATGCGCCCGCCCACCGCGGGGTTGTCGTCGGTGCGGCAGAGCGCGTGTTCCTTGTTCATGTACCAGGTCCGCGTTTGGGCATTCGGGTTCAGCTTCGCGTTGGCGTAGTTGATCTTCGAGATCTCGGCGAGGTACTCGTCCTTCAGCCCGTAGCGCGCGTCGTACTCGTCGCCGAGGCGACCGAATAGCTTCGGGAAGGGAAACTCGATGCCCTCTGCTTCCTCTTCGTACCAGGCTGCGGTCCCGAGGAATGCGCCGCCTTCGGCCGCAGACACCGTCTTCATCTGTTCAATACCGACCACGGCCTGCAAGTCGTAGCGGCCGGCCTCGATCTCCGCGGAGGCCGCCAGGATCGCGATGCTGCCGGAGGCGCAAGCCGCTTCGTGACGCGAGGTCGGCAGCCCGCTGAACGCCGGATCGGCCTCGGTGAAGAAGGCCCCAAGATGGCCCTGCATGCAGTAGAGCTCGGCGGCGAAATTGCCAACGTGGGCGCTCTCGACTTCTTCGGGGGCAATCGAGGTCGCCTCGAGCCCGCCGCGCACCGCTTCGCGCATCAGTGCCGAGAAGTGCTTCTTCTCCTTCGTCCAATTGCGTGCGAAGTCGGTCTGGTATCCGCCCAGAACGTAGATCTCGGAACCTGCAGCCATGATAGTCACCTCCCGATTCGCGTCGCGGCGTTAGCCGGCGACGAAGAAACGCCCCACGTTGATGCGCCCGCTGTGGAAGAAGCCCCGGTCGCCGCCTGCCGCCACCGCTTCTGAAAGCAGCTTTGGCACCGCCAGGCCGGCGCCTTCGATCAGTTCCTGCGTGGCCACAGGACCCAGGGTGTCGATCAGCACACCCGGGGGCGCCCAATTGAAGCCCATGCCCATGATGCGATCGATGCCGTCGAGGGTCTCGGTGACTTCGCCCACCCGCTCGAGCGCGTAGGCGATGTAACCGGCAACCACCTTGCGAGCGAGGGCCGCTTCGTCTCCCTCGGCGGCCAAAAAGGCGTGCAGCGCCTCGCGATAGCGCCCCTGGTGGTGGAGGCTCGCAATCGCATCGATGTAGCCGAGATCCGGCAGCGCCACCTCGGACTCGGGACGATAGTCGCCGGTAGCCGGGTCGAGCACCTGCCGTGTCTTCCCATCGCGCCGAAAGAAACCGCCGCCACTCTTGTTCCCCAGCACCCCCTGCCCCATCAGCTTCGCCATGTAATCGGGGAGCTTCAGCGTCGCGTGCGCCTCGTCGTCGGAATTCTCGTAGACGTTGTCGACGATGGCGCGGTGGATGTCCCAACCCACGAGGTCGATAGTGGCAAGAGGGGTCAGCGCTCTTCCCGTGTAGGGGCCCACCAGACGATCGACCAACAGCGGCCCGTGCTCTTCGGCCAGTTGGGCCGCCTCGTTGAGCACCTTGAAGCCCACGCGGTTGCCCGCGAAGGCCGGCGTATCGGCCGTACGGATCATCTCGCGCCCGAGCCGGACCTTCGAGAAGGCCTCGATGAAGTCCGCCACGGCCGGGTCGGTGTCCCGGCCGACGACGAGTTCGGTTCCGACGATCACGTTCGGCGGGTTGAAGAAGTGCAGACCCAGGAAGTGCGAGCGAAACGAATCGCTGCGCCCTTCGCAGAGCGCATTGATCGAGAGCCCCGAAGTCACCGTGGCGACGATGGTGTCGTCGCGGCGAGCCGCCTCGACCCGGTCGAAGATCGCCTTCTTGATGGCGAGATCCTCGGCCAGCGCCTCGAAGACGAGGTCGGCTTCCCCGATGGCCTTCTCGAGGTCGGAGTCGTAGTCGCCGACCGTTGCGCCACGGGCCACCGTCGGCGAGCGCACCTGCTTGATGGCCGCGGCCAGGCCTTCTTCGGCCTTCTCACGGGTCCGCGCCAGGAAGGTGACCTGGGGCACCGCCTGGGTGAAGAGAGCGGCACTGCCGTAGCCCATGGTGCCGTT
>CAJXIC010000314.1 GCA_913054385.1 uncultured Pseudomonadota bacterium | reverse complement strand
TATATATATATATATATATCGCTCTCTCTCTCTCTCTCTTGTCAGGCGCCTCGCGCACGCCCCGAACTCCTCTCGTGCTGGGGGGGTGCGGGGAGCGGACCGGCCGGCGGGCTAGAGGCGGGGGGGGTTCCCGCGGCGCGCCCTGCTTGGCGGCCGGGGAGGCTTCGAGCTAGCGGTGGGTGCTTCGCTCGCCGGAACTCTTGCGCAGGCGCACGCGGCGGTGCTTGGCCCGCAGTTTTGCGCGCATTCGCTTCGTCTTCGAGCGGTTGCGGTGGCCGAGGCCCTTCTGCTTCTTCACGCTCTCGCTCCGTCGCCTGGCTTGATAGGGGCCGATGCGTCGCCGTGACGGGGCCCCGAGGAGGCGGGAATCTAGGAGATCCCCCGGAAGCGCGCCAACAGCGCCCAGGTCCCGGGGGCAGGCCCTTTCGTAAGCGCCTAGCATGGCGCCCCGCATGGCCTCTCCCCTCGACCGCCTCGCGGATTTCGACCTCAGCGAGCAGCAGCGCGAAGTGCGTCGCACCGTTCGCGCCTTCGCCGAGCGCGAGATCCTGCCCCACGTCGAGCGTTTCGAGCGCGAGGGGCGCTACCCGCTCGAGTTGATCGCGAAGCTCCCGGAACTCGGGCTGCTCGGCCCAATGATTCCCGAGGAATACGGCGGCTCGTTCTCGGACTACGTGACCTACGGGATCATCTGCGAGGAGATCGCGCGGGTCGATTGGGTGGTGGCCTCGGTCATCTCGGTGAGCAATTCGCTCTGCGCGGGGAGCATCACGCGCTTCGGGACGGAGGCGCAGAAGCAGCGCTGGCTCCCGGGAATCGCCGCGGGCGATGTGATCTGCTCGGCGTGTCTGACCGAGCCCGGCGGCGGCACCGACCTCGGCAACATGGCCACCACCGCGACGAAAGTGGACGGCGGCTACACGCTGCAGGGCTCGAAGGTCTTCATTTCCCACGCGGCCTATGCGGGGCTCTTCTTCGTGGTGGCGAGCATCGACCTCGAGAAGAAACACAAGGGCGTCACCGCCTTCCTGGTCGACCCAAAGCAGACCACCGGCATCACCATCGGCGATTTCCCGATGCGCACCTTGAAGCGAGACAACCTCGCCGAGGTGCATTTCGAAAACGCCTTTGTTCCCGACGAGACGGTGCTCGGCGAGCCCGGTGGCGGCTTTCCGGTACTGGGTTCGGCCCTCGACACGGGACGCTTTTCGGTGGCATCGCGGCAGGTGGGACAGGCCCAGCGGGCTCTCGACCTGGCGCTTCCCTACGCCAGCGAGCGCAAGGCCTTCGGTCAGGCGATCGGCGAGTTTCAATTGATCCAGCAGAAGATCACCGACATGACCTGTCGCGTGCAGCAGGCGCGCAACGCCGTCTACCAACTGGGGCGCATGAAGGATGCTGGCATCGAGCGCTGTTCGATGGAGTCTTCGATGGCGAAGCTCCTGGCCAGCCAGGCGGCGGTGCAGAACGTGCTCGACAGTATGCAGGTCTTTGGGGGCTACAGCGTGACCGAAGAATACGAGATCGGTCGCCTGCTGCTCGAGGCGAAGGCGATGGAGTTCGGCGAGGGCACCAGCGAATTGCACACGAAGTTGATCGCCGAGACGATGCTCGGTCTGAGGAAGCAATGAGCGACGCCCGCAGCGAATTGCTCGCATTGGTGCTCGAGGTTTCGTTCGAGCGCCGCAAGGTCGTGTTGGCAAGTGGTCGCGAGAGCGACTTTTACCTCGACCTGCGCCAGACGCTGATGCGACCCCGTGGCGTGGCGTTGGCTGGTGCACTGGCCCTTGAGCGCTTGCGCGCGGGCGCGGCGATCGAAGCGGTGGGAGGCATGGCAGTGGGCGCGGTGCCCTTCGTTTCGGCGGTGCTGGCGGCGGCCAACGCCGACTGGCCGGAGTTGCTGGGATTCTTCGTGCGCAAGGAAGCGAAGCAGCACGGGCTCGGGCGCCGCATCGAGGGAGGCTTCGCAAAAGGCCAACGCGTGGCGCTGCTCGAAGACACCACCACCACCGGGGGGTCGACCCTCGAAGCCGTTGACGCGGTGGAAGAAGCCGGCGGCCGCGTGGCCCGGGTGCTCTGCCTGGTGGATCGCGGCGAGGGTGCCAGCGAGGCATTCGCCGAGCGCGGCCTGGTGCTCGAATCGCTCTTTGACCGCTCCGACCTGCCGCTCTAAAAAAACGAGAAAAACGAGGACGAAAAAACGGGGACGTTGTTTACTTTTCGCTTGGTCGTTACGAATGGGATTCAATCCAACGCGGCGAAAAGTAAACAACGTCCCCGTTTTTTCGTCCTCGTTTTTCTCGTTTTTTCCGAGCGGCGCGGCGCTTAGCGCCGCTCGAGGATCACGATCGGGATCGAGCGCGGTGCAGCGTGTTCGCGGTAGCGTGCGTAGGTGGCATAGCTGGCGTCGAGGATCGACCACAGTCGCTGTCTTTCGGCGTCGTCGGCGAGCCGGGCGGACACCGCGAAGCGCCGTCTTCCGACCTGGACCGTGGTAGCGGGTTCCCGCTGCAGGTTCTTCCACCATTGGGGGTCGCGCGCGTCGCCGCCGTTCGAACCCACCACCACGAAGTCGTCGCCGTCTTCGACGTAGAGCAGCGGAGCGATGTGCAATACGCCGCTCACCCGACCGCGATGCCAGAGCAACAGCGCGCGCTTTCTCCATCCGATCCACCGCCCCACGAAGCCGCGGCTCGCGAGGTAGGCGAAGCGATGGACGGCCGTGATGGCGGCGATCAGCCAGCGGATGTTCGGCATGGGATAAAGGCCTCCTCACGCGGGCGCGTAGCGGGCCCGCTGCGCCGTCCCCGAGACCTAGCGCCTGTGCGGCGCAGCATCCGCCAACCGGGGAAGGGCGGCTGAGGTAGGTTCGAAGCGTTTTCACGGAGGAGGTGGTCGGCGTTGCCGACGTCGCCGGCCTCGTAGCGCGGCGCCGCCTCGAGCTGTTCCCAGTGCACGAGGTCGTCGCTCACAAGCACGGCGTTTCCGAAGGACTCGAGGGCGACCCCCAGGTAGGTGCGGCCCGTGGCGTCGCGCGCGGCCGCCGTGACCCGCCAGCCGGGAAAGCCGAGTTCGCCGACCTCCCATTGCTCGCGGTCGTCGTCGGCGCGCAGGAGCATCCCACCCTTGTCGGTTCCGACGATCAATGTCACGGGCATGCGGGTCTCCCGAAGCCTTTCGCTCCGACAGCGCGGCGTTGCGGTCTGGAGATCGAGGCGAGTGACTCGCGAGGGTACACCCGACGCCCGGGTCTGGGCGAACGCACCGGGGGCGAGCCCCCGTGATAGCTTCAGGGGGTCGCCCGCCCGAGGGCGCGCGCGGCACCGTGTAAACCACCGCGAGAGAGTGGATGGTTGTCACCCGGAAACGACAAG
>CAJXIC010000313.1 GCA_913054385.1 uncultured Pseudomonadota bacterium | reverse complement strand
GGCGAGGGCCGTGTTGCCGAAGAGACTCGGCACCGCGTTGTACCGCGGGTAGAAGACCTGGTCCGAAAAAGTGAAGAGTGCTGCGAAGAAAGTGTTCTGGACCGCGGCCAACAGCAGGTAGGGGATCATCGCCCAGCGCGGCCAGGCGCTGCGGCTGGGCCAGGGCTGGATCACCGGCCACCAGAAGAGCAGTGCCGTGCCGAGAAAGAAGACGTGTTCGGTCTGGTGCCAGCCGCGAGATGAGAGCGCCAACTCGTAGAGCTTCGGTGTGTGCCAGATCCAGGTGGAGCCGACGAAGGCCGGCCAGGCGAAGAGCGGATGCGTCACGAAGCGTTGGAGACGCTGCAGCGCAGGCCACGCCAGGAAGGGGCCGAGTCCAATGCGACGCCAGCTGGCCGGAAGGCCGCGCAGCATCGCGATCTGCGGGGAGCCGAGCCAGAGAAGTGGCGGGGCCACCATCATCAACAACCAATGCTGGGCCATGTGCGCCTGCAGCAGTTGGTCGGCGAAGGCGTCGAGGGGCGATCCAATCGCCAAACCAATCGTCAGCAGTCCCGCGGCGAAGGCGACCAGTCGCCCGGTGCCGAAGTGTTCGGGGGCTTGCCTGTGCAGCGATGCCCAGCCACGCAGGTAGATGGCCAGCGACACGAGCAGGCCGATGGGAATGAGAGGGTCGGGAACCCAGTCCATGGCGATGGCCAGGGCCACCCCGCCGCCTTCCGCGTCGGGGTTCATTCGCGCGGTCGCTCCGCTTCCTCGCTGCGGACGCCTTCGAGGAAGAGATCCGCAAGGGCCTCGTAGATCGGTGTCTTCGCCACGAGTTTCGAGGCTTCCGTCGCGATCACCGCGGCCATGAAGAGCGGCATCGCCATGTCACGAGCCGTGGTCATCTCGAGCAGGATGACCACCGCGGTGATGGGGCTGCGGACGATGCCGCTGAAGTAGGAAGTCATCGCAATCATCACGATGCAGAGCGGGTCAATGCCCGCGAAGAAGGGTGCGAAGAGTTGGCCGAGGGCGGCGCCGACCGAGAACGAGGGGTCGAAGAGGCCGCCCGGAATCCCACTGATCAGGCTGACGAAGCTGCCGGCTGCCTTCGTGAGGGCGTAGCTCGCGGGCATCTGGCTGCCGTCGATCAAGATGGCACGGGCTTCGTCGTAGCCCGATCCATAGCTCTGGCCTCCCGAGAAGAGCCCGAGGAGTGCCAGCGCCAGCCCGAGGCCGAGCGGTACCAGCACGCGATGCGCGCGCAGGTTGCGGGTAATGAACCGCGTCCCGGCGACGACTGCGTTCGAGAAGAGACCGCCCAACAGACCGCAGAGGGCGGCGATGGGGATGATCGCAAACCACTGCGCGGGGCTGGTGAAGGCCGGGTCGATGCGTCCGTAAAAGACGTAGTCGCCGAGCATGACCCAGCACGCGGTACACGCGACCGCGACGCCCAGCAGGATCAGCGCCACGCTCTTCTTCTCGAAGGAGCGGCCGATCTCTTCGATGGCGAAGATGGCGCCAGCGATGGGGGCATTGAAGGCGGCGGCGATGCCGGCGGCGCCGCCGGTGAGAATCAGGCCACGTTTGAGAGCGAAGCGCGGGAAGCGTGCCCAACGCGCGGTCAGCAAGAACAGGCACGCGCCGACGTGCACCGAGGGCCCTTCGCGGCCGATGGTGGCGCCGGCGAAAATGCCGATCAGTAGCAGCAGGGTCTTGCCGGAAGCGATCCGCCAGGAGAGCATCCTCCGGCGCAGCGGGTCGTCGGCCTCGGTTTCGAGGGAGGCCATCACCTGGGGAATGCCGGTGCCCTGGCTGCCCGGGAAGTAGCGATCGCGGAGTGTCATCACGAGCCACATTCCAGAGACGGCCAGGCCCATCGCGACAAAGGTGCCGACCTGGGGATCGAGTTCGAGTCCGAAGAGGCGTTCGCCGTCGAGCAGGAAGCCGCGGAACGCCGTCGAGAGCCGGTCCGCTTCGTTGAAAAAGAGCGCCGCCAAACCCGTGGCGATGGCGGCGAAGAAGAAGACCCCGCGGCGCCGCCAGGCTCCGAGCGAGAAGAGGGCATTCCGCCAGGGATCTTCCGCGATCTCGGATTCGAGGCTCTCTTCGATGGGCATCGCGCTCAAGCGCCTCGCTCGAAGCTGGCGTCTGCTGGGGCCGGGACGTCTCTCCGGTAGGGCGTGAACAACCGGTCGGGCGTGGTCAACCGGTAGGGCGTGATCAGGCCCTGGATCGGGCAGGCACCGTCGCCCGCCACCAGGGTCAGCACGCGCGGGCCGGTCGGCGTGTACTGCATCGACGAAACCGTGCGCTGGATAGGCCCTTCGCAGGCGGGGTCGTTGGGCACCACCGCGATCAGGTCGTCGAGACCCACCCAGCCGATCTTGCCGGCGAGCGGGAAGCGGCCGCGCAGGAACACGAACGCCGCGTCTTCGTAGACCTTCCGGTAGTCCGCCTGGGCCCGGGCAATGATCGCGCCGCCGCGATTTTTCGGACGCGGCAGGCGGTCGCGCCAGACGCCGAGGCTGCCGATGCCGGTGGCCGCGCAGCGCAGATTCCCGGAGAGCCAAGTCCCGCCCGGGTTGCCCTCGTTGTACTCGACTTCGTTTCCTGGGGTGAGCACCGTGCGGCAGGCCTCGCTCGCCGGAACCCAGGAAACCAGGTCGAGCCCCTTCATCTCGAGTTGGGCTTCGAGGAAGTCGCCGCGCGTGACGACCGACGCCACCTTCATCTTCGTGGACCAGTTGGGAATTCCCGCCTGCCACAGGACGAGATCCTTGTTGCAGCCGCCCGCCGCGAGCATGGCCAGAAGCGTGAGCCCGACCGCGGCCCGAAGTGCCCTGCTCATTCGCCGTCCTTCTGGGGCCCGTTGCTCGCGTCTTCGCCGCTTTGGGCCTTCGATCCCGGCAGGCGCAGGCCGTATTTCTGGGCCCGGTAGCGCAGGGTCTGCCGCGTGGTTCCGAGCATTCGGGCCGCTGCGGTCACGTTGTTGGCGCTGCGTTCGAGAGCCGAACGCACGATGAAGCGATCCATGTCCTTGAGCGAAAGACTGCCGTCGAAGGGGAGCGTGAGCCGGTCGCCGCGGGCACCGGTTTCATCTGGTTCGGATCCGACAGCGGAACCCAGTTGCAGCCAGCGACTCGGAAACGTTCCGTCCTCCGAAAGCAGCACGCCCCGCTCGATTACGTTGCGAAGTTCGCGAACGTTTCCGGGCCAGTCGTAGTTTCGCAGCGCGGTCCAGATCCCGTCGGGGATCGTCTCCACCGCCTTCCCCGATCGCGCATTGAATTCGGCGACGATCTTCGGCACGAGTTCGTCGAGGTCTTCGAGCCGATCGCGGAGCGGCGGTAGCAGATCGGAAGAGCACACGTCTGAACTCCAGTC
>CAJXIC010000312.1 GCA_913054385.1 uncultured Pseudomonadota bacterium | reverse complement strand
CGCCCTCAAATTCGAAGAGCTTCTGGTACTGCTTGACCAGCGCATTCTTGGGCTCGGTGAGGATCCGGATGAGCGCGGCTTCGTCGAGCTGTCCGAGGGTCGCCACCACGGGCAGGCGTCCGATGAACTCCGGAATCAAACCGAAACCGAGAAGATCCTCGGCTTGCGCGCGCTTCAGGACGTCTTCGGCATCGCGATTTTCCTTGGTTTGGATGTCCGCACCGAAGCCCAGGCCCTTCACCCCGATTCGCCGCTCGATGATCGAATCGAGGCCAACAAAGGCGCCCCCGCAGATGAAGAGGATGTTCGACGTGTTGAACTGGATGAAGTCCTGATGGGGATGCTTGCGACCGCCCTGGGGCGGGACCGAGGCGGTGGTGCCCTCGATGATCTTGAGCAGGGCCTGCTGCACGCCCTCCCCCGACACGTCCCGGGTGATCGAGGGGTTCTCGCTCTTGCGCGCGACCTTGTCGATCTCGTCGATGTAGATGATCCCGCGCTGGGCTTGCTCGACGTCGTAGTTCGCCACCTGGAGAAGATTGAGGACGATGTTCTCGACGTCTTCTCCGACGTAGCCTGCCTCGGTCAGCGTGGTGGCGTCGGCGATCGTAAAGGGGACGTCGAGGATACGGGCGAGGGTCTGGGCGAGGAGCGTCTTCCCCGAGCCCGTCGGCCCGAGCAGCAGGATGTTCGCCTTCTGGAGCTCGACATCGGAGACCGACCCGCCGGTGTCGATCCTCTTGTAGTGGTTGTGGACCGCCACCGAGAGGACCTTCTTCGCCTGCTCCTGCCCGATGACGTACTCGTCGAGGGCGGCGTGGATCTCTTTCGGCTTCGGCACCCGCGAGTGCTTCGGCGCGGGATCCTCGTGGCCGTACTCCTCGGCAATGATGTCATTGCAGAGTTCGATGCACTCGTCGCAGATGTAGACCGTCGGCCCGGCGATGAGCTTCTTGACTTCCTTCTGGCTCTTGCCGCAGAAGGAGCACGACAGATTGGTCCCATCGTCACGTTTCTTCACTCCCGGCCCCCCTCCGAGAACTTTCCATCACGGCCATTCACGGTCCGCACCGCCTCTCGATGACTCACCACGCGATCCACCACTCCGTATTCGAGCGCCTCATCTGCCGACATATAGTAGTCCCGCTCGGTATCCTGCGCGATCTGCTCGGCCGAGCGCCCTGTATGACGTGCAAGGATCTCGTTCATCCGCACGCGCAACTTCAGGATCTCCCGGGCCTGGATATGGATGTCGGAGGCCTGCCCCCTTGCGCCTCCCATCGGCTGGTGGATCAACACGCGCGAATTCGCGAGGGCGACACGCTTCCCAGGGGTGCCCGCCGCCAGCAGCCAGGCACCCATCGAGGAAGCCTGCCCGATGCAGGTGGTGGCGATTTCGGGGCGCACGAACTGCATGGTGTCGTACACCGCAAGCCCAGCGGTGACGGACCCGCCCGGCGAATTGATGTAGAGCGAGATGTCCTTGTCCGGATCGTCTGCTTCGAGAAAGAGCAGCTGGGCAACGATGACGTTGGCGACGTTGTCGTCGACTTCGGTGCCGAGGAAAATCACCCGGTCGCGCAGCAGCCTCGAATAGATGTCAAAGACCCGCTCGCCGCGCGGGCTCTGTTCAATTACGTACGGGATCACCGCCATTCTGGATGGACTCTCCCCGCGCGCCCCGCAAGGCAGCGCGCTGCATCAGCCTGAATTCGGAAGCTCACCGGGCCTCCCCCGATTTCCCATCCTACCCCCGGCTGCAGATGGGGCAAGCGCAGCCACTAACCGTGCCGACACGCGCAGGCGTGAGGCGTCCTGCCGGCGTTCACGCAACCAAGGGGAAAAACTCGCGAACCGTGCGGGGGGAAAGCGGAACTCCGGGTCCGTCCCACGCCGATCTCAGTCGGTAGCCACTCCTACGATCTTCGCTTTCGCAACCAACTGGTCCAGAGCCTGCTCCTCGCGCAGTTCTTCGCGCAGCGCTTCGATCCAGCCCTGCTCCCGGGCCAGCTTCGCGAGTTGCTTCGGGTCCATGCCCTCGGCCGCGGCCATCTCGCCGAGCCGCTGGTCAAGAGCCTCGTCGGGCACGACGATTTCGCAGAGGGTCGCCACCTCGTCGAGCACCAGCCGCTCCCGGACCCGGCGCTCCGCTCCCGGTCGCCCCTCCTCGCGAGCGCGCTCGACCTGCTCGCGAATGACTTCGTCCGGGACCTGTCCCTGAAAGCGCCGCACCATCGAGTGGAGGTGCGCCTCGAGCTGCTTCTCCACCGTGGCCGGGCCGACCTCGAAGTCGACCTCCTCGAGCAACGCATCGAGTACGCCGCGACGCACCGCAGATTTCGCCGCGCGCTCGCTCTGTTCCTGCATCTGTTCGCGAAGCTTCGTACGCAGTTCCTCGAGGGTCTCGAATTCTCCGAGGTCCTTCGCGAACTCGTCGTCGAGGTCGGGTTTCTTGCGACTGCAGACCGCACGCACCTGAACCGCGAAGTGCGCCTTCTTTCCCGCCAGTTCGGCGGCACTGTAATCTTCGGGAAACTGCACCTCGACTTCCCGGTCCTGGCCCGCCACGGCACCCACCAGTTGTTCTTCGAAACCGGGAATGAAACGATCCGAGCCCAGTTCCACCTCGGCGCCCTCGGCGCTACCGCCATCGAAGAGTTCGTCGTCGATGCGCCCCTGGAAGTCGATCTTGAGCACCTGCCCGGTTACGGCCGCGCTGCCTTCGGGCTCTTCCACGAGCTTGGCATGGCTCTCGCGGATCCCCTCGAGTCGCTCCTCGAGTTCCGCCTCCTCGACCTGCGTATCGGGCCGCGTCGCGGTCAACCCCGCAAGGTCCGGCAACTGGATCTCGGGACGCAATTCGAGGCGTGCGGTGTAACGAAACCCTTCGGTCTCCACGGGCTCGGGGGCATCGAGGCCGGGCGCGACGATCGGCCGATAGCCGGAGAGTTCGATGGCATCCGGGAGCGTTTCCTCGATCAGGACCCGCTGCACATCGTGCCCGAGCGAATGGCCGTAGAGCTTGCGGAGCACACTCTTTGGAACCTTGCCCTTGCGGAATCCCTTGACCGAGGCTCCCCGGCCGATCCCCTTGTAGGCACGATCGAAAATCGCCGCCACGCGCTTGGGGCCCACTTCCACGATCAGCGTGCGGACGGCCGAACCGTCCTGCCCCACCTTGACGCGGAGGTCGGCCCGAGCGCTCGCTACCTCCTCACCCGGAGGCGTGGGCTCGCGAAGCGAGTCCTCTAGCGGCGCACGGGAATCGGTGGGGGTCATGAAGGCTCACTCGGGATTCGGAAGGGGGTGGATTCTGCGGAGGCGGGAGGATCGCGAATTCAGCCGCTGTGTACAATCCTTCTGGCCGACCGCTGGTGCCC
>CAJXIC010000311.1 GCA_913054385.1 uncultured Pseudomonadota bacterium | reverse complement strand
GGCGAGCTCGGCCTGTGCACGGGCAACGGCTGGTACCTCACGAAGCATTCAGCCAGCGTGCTGGCGCGCGGCCCGGGTGCCACGCCGGCGTTGCCAGCGATCCATGCCGACGCCCCCGAAGCCAAGGGGCGCCTGAAGGTGGTGGTCGAGGCGAACGGATCCGCGCGGATCGACGGCTACACCGTGTTCTACGGGCGCGGGGGTGGGCCCGAGCGCGGGATGATCGTGGGTCGGCTCGAATCCGGGGAGCGCTTCCTGGCGCAGCTTTCCGCAGAGCCCGGTGCGCTCCTGGCCTTCGCCGAAGAGGAAGGCGTTGGGCGAACGGGGCGCGTGGCTTTCCGCGACGGTATGAACCTCTTCACGCCCGCGTAGCTCCGTGCACGAGAGTGCCCCACGCCAGTCCGATCAGCAGCCCGCGGGTGGCGGCACTGGTTTCAGGCCTGTCCGAGGAGCAGCCCGCTGGTGGGGACACCGGTTCCCGCGGTGACGAGCACGTTCTCGACATCGGCCACGGGGTTGCAGGAGGTGCCGCGGATCTGGCGCACGCCTTCGGCCACACCGTTGAGGCCGTGGATGTACGCCTCGCCCAGCTGTCCGCCGTGGGGGTTGATCGGCAGGCCGCCGCCGATTTCGATGTTGCCGCCCTGCACGAAATCCTTCGCCTCGCCGCGCTCGCAGAAGCCGAACTCCTCGAGTTGGCAGAGCACGAAGGGAGTGAAGTGGTCGTAGATCACCGCGGTCTGGATGTCCTTCGGCGTGATCCGCGCCTGTTCGTAAAGCTGGCGCGCGACCAGGCCCATTTCGGGAATGCCCGTCAGGTCGTCGCGGTAGAAGCTCGTCATCATCTGTTGATCGTCGCAGGCGCCCTGCGCCACCCCGGTGAGAATCGCAGGCTTCTGTCGCAGGTCGCGGGCCCGTTCCGCGCTGGTGACGACGACGGCGACCGCCCCGTCGCTCTCCTGGCAGCAATCGAGCAGCCGCAGGGGCTCTACGATCCAACGCGAGGCGGCGTGATCCTCTAGCGTGATCGGTTGCTCGTAGAACCAGGCGGCGGGGTTGTTGGCCGCGTGGCGGCGATCCGCCACGGCCACATGGCCAAAGGCCTCGGTGGTGGCGCCCGTCTCGAAGAGGTAGCGCTGGGCGAACATGGCGACCCAGGAGGCGGGGGTCAGCAGGCCGTAGGGTGCGTACCAGCCGTAGTGCGAGCTTTCGGTGGTGGCCGCGGCCTGGAGGTTCTGTATGCCGGTGCCGAAGCGATGGCCCGAGCGCTCGTTCATGGCGCGGTAGCAGACCACGACTTCGGCCACTCCGGTGGCGATCGCCATGGCGGCCTGCTGCAGGGTGGCGCAGGCGGCGCCGCCGCCGTAGTGGATGCGGCTGAAGAATTTCAGTTCAGAGCCGCCGATCTGGCGAAAGACCTCGATCTCGGGGTTCGTCTCCATCGTGAACACCGACATGCCGTCGACGTCCTTCGCCGTGAGCCCCGCGTCGTCGAGGGCCATGCGGATGGCTTCGACGGCCAGACGCAATTCGCTGCGCCCGGAGTTCTTCGAAAACTCGGTGGCACCGATCCCGACGATGGCCGCCTTTCCCGAGAGCAAATTCGTCATGGCTGCGCCTTTAGCCTGCGTCCGTCACCGGGCGAAAGCGCGGCAGCGTCTGGCCCTCTGCGGGGGTGTGAAACTCGACCTCGACGGGCATTCCGATCTCGACGGCGTTGGCTTTCACCCCGACGAGATCCGCTACGAAGCGCGTGCCTTCCTCGAGTTCGACGAGGGCCACCGGGTGCGGATAGTCGAAGGCGGGGACCTTGGGGTGGTGGACGACCACGAAGGAATGAATGCGGCCGCGGCCGCTGGCTTCGACGTGGTCCCAGGCGAGGGAGGCGCACTTCGGGCACGCGGGTCCGGGCGGGTGTCGCAGCGCGCCGCAGTCGACACAGCGCTGGATTCGGAGTCGGCTTTCGGCGACCCCCTCCCAGAAGAAGGCGGTGTCCCGGGTGATGCCGGGTCGCGGTCGCGGGGCGCCGCCCGTCGATCCTTCGCTCATCGCTTCGTTTCCTCCCGGCGTCCGTGCGGCCTCGGGTGCCGATCGCGACGCTAGGCGCTCTGCAGGCGCTCGCCAATGATACCGGCGCTTCGCAAGGCGGCGATGGCGGTGCTGTCCTGCCCGAGGCGCTCGCGGAGGATGACTTCGTTGTGTTGGCCCAGGGTCGGGGCCATGGCCGAGTGGATCGCACGCGGGAGAAAGGAGGTGTCCATCGGCCAGGTCGGGTAGCGGCGTTCGCCACTGACGGGGTGCGTGAGAGTCTGGAAGTAATTGCGCGCCACCAGTTGGGGGTCGTCGTACATGCGCGACGAAACGAGGGGGACTGCGGCCGGCACCCCGACGGCTCGCAGACGCGCGGCGAGCCCCGCGGCCTCGTGTTTCGCGATCTCGTCCGCCAGCAACCGATCGAGATCGGAAGCGTTCTCGACGCGAGACGCGACGCTCCCGAAGCGTTCGTCACCCGCCCATTCGGGGGATCCCAGAATTCCGAGAAGCGCTTGCCACTGCGTCTCTTCCCGCGCCGAAAGCGCGATCCAGTCGGAGTCGCTCGTCGCGTAGACGCCCTGGGGCGCGAACTCCAGTGAGCGGTTCGCACGGCGCTCCTCGATGCGCCCGTGCATCGAGTAGGCGATCACCGATTCGAGGGTCATGCTGACACCGAGTTCGAGCTGCGCAATTTCGATCTGCTGGCCTTCGCCGCTGCGGCGACGCTGTGCCAGCGCCGCCTGGATGGCGATGACGAGGTGCATGCCCACGGCGGTATCAAAGAATCCGCCGGGATTTCGCGGCGCGGGCTCTTCGGGATCGCCCACCAACCACGACATCCCCGCCGCCTGCTCGATCACCAGGGCCCAGCCCAGCGCATCGCGCCAGGGGCCTTCGAGACCGAAACCGGGCGTGCGGACGTAGATTAAATCCGGTCGCAGGCGGCGCAGCCCGGCGTCGTCGTAGCCCCACTGTTCCATCACGCGGGGGGAGAAGTTCTCGAGCACGACGTCGCTCTCGACCACTAGCGCCTCGAAGAGCTCGCGCCCGCGCGGCGTCCCGAGGTCGAGGGTGATCCCCTTCTTGCCGAGATTGGTGGCCTGGAAGAGTGGGCCGCATTCGTACCAGCGCTCTCCCGATTCGAGCGAGGTCGCGATGAAGCGGAAGAAGTCCGGGCGCTTCGGGGATTCGATCTTCGTGACGTCCGCACCGAGCCCCGCCAGGTACATGCCCGCGTAGGGAGCCGCCCAGAAGGCGCCGAGGTCCAGCACCCGCAGGCCTTCGAGCGGGCGGCTGCCGCTGGGAGCGCTAGCGGCGGCGACGCCGAGGGCGGGGTGGCTGCGCGGGGCG
>CAJXIC010000310.1 GCA_913054385.1 uncultured Pseudomonadota bacterium | reverse complement strand
ATACGAGATGATCTGGTGACTGGAGTTCAGACGTGTGCTCTTCCGATCTCTGCCTGGCCCACCAGCATGTCGCCGCAGATCGGGTTGTTGCCGTGGGCCAGGCAGGTCGCGTTTTCCAGGGTGCGGAAATTGCGTGGGCTTTTGCCGTGATCCAGGATCACCTCTTGGTACAGGTCTCTGAGTTCGTCGAACATCAGCCGAAAAACTCCTTCGCTTGGATGAGCGCATCCGTCAGCACATCCACTTCTTCGCGGGTGTTGTAAAGACCGAACGAGGCCCGGGCCGTGGCCGCGATGCCGTAGCGTTCCATCACCGGCTGGGCGCAGTGATGACCGACCCGCACGGCGACGCCGGCGCGGTCGACGAAGGTGCCCAGGTCGTGGGCGTGGATGCCGTCGATGACGAAAGAGATGATCGACGCCTTTTCACGGGCCTGGCCGATGATCCGCAGCCCCTCGACCGCTTGCAATCGTTCGGAAGCGTACTGCAAGACCCCCTGCTCGTGAGCGGAGATGTTCCCGAGCCCGACGGCGGAACCGATCGCCGCGAGCACGAAGCCGGTTCGGCTGTTCCACTTCTCGCGGGGCGCGCCGCTCATCGATCCCCCCTTACCCGGGGCTAGTGTACCCTCGGGCGCGACCCAAGCCCACGACGCGGGAGATTCGCGAGCATGAGCGCGCAGAAGTCGCGAAAACCGAAGGCGTCGCGCGCGCGTGCCTTCCGCCTCGACACCAGCCTGCGCCCCGGCGACGTCGACCTGCACATAAACGTCGACCCCCAGGCAGGGAAGGCCTTCGACGGCCGCGTCGAGTTCGAACTCGACTCCGATCGCCCGCGGCGACGCATCGAAATCCACGCGGCGGAACTTCGCGTTCACCGGGCTCGCGTCGCCTTCGGGGGGGAGTCGCTGCGCGGCCGCATCGTAATGCGCCCCGAGCGTGAAACCGCCCTGATCCACTTCGACCGGACGCTTCCGGCGGGTCGCCTACGCCTGAGTCTGTCTTTCGCCGGAACATTGCGCGGGGACCTGTCGGGGCTCTACGGCGCCGAGGTCAACGGGGCCCGCTACGCCTTCACGCAACTCGAACCCGCCTCCGCGCGGAAGTTCTTCCCGTGTTTCGACGAGCCGGCGATGAAGGCGCGTTTCGCACTCTCGGTGACGACGCCCGCAGCCAACCAGGTGATCTCCAATTCGCGCGAAGAGCGCGTGGCAATCGGCGACACCGGGCAGAAGACCGTCCACTTCGAACGCACCCCGCTGCTCTCCTCCTACCTCGTGGCGCTCGCCGTCGGCGATCTGAGAGCGTCGCGCGTGGTCCGCGCCGGCAAGACACCGATCCGCCTCTGGTTCGTTCCCGGCTTCGAGAACCTCGTCGATTTCGGCCTGCTTGCCGCCCGCCAGAGCCTGCTGCGCCTCGAGGAATACTTCGGCATTCCCTATCCCTACTCGAAGCTCGACCTGGTGGCGGTTCCCGATTTCGAGATCGGCGCCATGGAGAACGCGGGCGCCGTCTTCTTCCGCGAGACCCTGCTGCTCATCGATCCCGACACCGTCACCCTGGCCGAGAAGAAACGCGCGGCCGAGGTGATCTGCCACGAGCTCGCGCACATGTGGTTCGGAAACCTGGTGACGATGGCGTGGTGGGACGATCTCTGGCTGAACGAGGCCTTCGCCACCTGGATGGCTTTCTGGATCGTCGACCGCTGGAAGCCCGGCTGGAAGATGTGGCACGACTTCCAACACCACCGCGCCCCGGCCCTCGATCTCGACGGGTTGCGCAACACCCACGCGATCTACACCCCGGTGGCGAGCCCCGAAGAGGCGAATGCGAATTTCGACGTGATCACCTACGAAAAAGGGGCGTCGGTGGTGCGGATGCTCGAGCACTACATCGGCGAGGCCGCGTTCCGCCGCGGCGTGCGCAAGTACCTGCGGCGTCACTTCGAGGCGAACGCGCGGGCCGACGACCTTTGGGGCGCCCTCGAAGAAGCTTCCGGCGAAGGCGTCGCAAAGGTGGTGAAGGCCTGGACCCTGCGACCGGGCTTTCCGCTCTTGCGCGTCAAGACCGAGCGCCGTGGCAAGGCCACCCGCGCGTCGATCACCCAGGAGCGCTTTCGCGAGGGGCCGGCGCGCAAAGGGGACGCCGTGGAAGCAGCCTGGCCGATCCCCTGGGTGGCGCACGTCGGCCTCTCGGGCAGGGCGAACTCGGTGCAGCGCCGCCAGCTGCTGACACGACGCCGCCAGCACGTGCCCATCGGCCGTGCGGCTCCGCGTTTTCTCTACGCCAACGCCGACGAAGGCGGTTTCTTCCGTGTCGAACACGGGAGCTTCGAGCACGAGGCCCTGCTGCAACACGCGGGCGAACTCGCGGTGGCGGAGCGCATGGGCTGGGTGGGACACCAGTGGGCCCTGGTGCGGACCCGGCGGGCACCGCTTTCCAGGTTTTTGGAAGTGGCCGATGCGCTGGCGAGCGACCGCGATCCGGACGTGCTCGCCGCCCTCGAGCGGCCGCTGGCGGTCCTCGGCAGGCGCCTCGCCCCGCTGGCCTCCGCCGAGGCGCCCGAACTCTTCGCCGCCTGGATTCGCGATCGCTTTGGTGCTGGCTTCGCGGCCCTCGGCTTCGATCCGCGTCCTTCCGAGGCGGGCCCGCGTCGCTTGCGACGCGCGCGCCTGCTCTCGCTGGCCGGCGGGCTCGGCGCCGACCCTACCCTGATCCGCGAGGCCACGCGGCGCTGCGGCGCCTACCTCAGCGACCGCGACTCGCTCTGCCCGGACCTCGCCGATCCGGTGGTGGGCATCGCCGCCGCCTCGGGAAACGCGCGGCTCTACGCGCGCCTGCGCCGCGCGGCGCAACGCGCCCACACTCCCCAGGAGCGCCGGCGCTTTCTACTGGCGCTGGCGGATTTTCCGGGCAACGACCAAATCGACGAAACCCTCGAGCGTTGTCTGGGCGACAGCGTGGCCACCCAGGATGTGGCCTTCGTGCTGGCGCGCGCCATGGCGAACCCGGCCGCCACGCTGCGCACCTGGCGCTTCCTACGCCGACGCTGGTCGCGCCTCTTGCGCCGCATGCCCCCGCACCTCGCGGGTCGCTTGATCGAAACCACGCCGCTGCTCGGTACGAAGGCCCATCGCAAGGAGGTGGCGGAGTTCTTCCGGGAACATCCGGTCCCCTCGGCCGAGCGCACCCTGCGCCAGGCCCTCGAGCGCTTCGACAGCTGGAACCGTTTCAAGGGGCCCGCGCGTCGCGAACTGGATGCCCTCTTGCGATCGAACTGACACGACCTGCACTCCGACACTGCCCGCCCAGACCCCTCCCCGCCGTAGGCGACCTACACTCCCCGCGGATCGCCCCACTCAGCGCCCCTCCGCGGCGGCGCCCACCACAAC
>CAJXIC010000309.1 GCA_913054385.1 uncultured Pseudomonadota bacterium | reverse complement strand
TCGAGGCCGGGGCGGTGGGGGACGAGCGCGTTCACCCGTCGCTGGCCGAGCACGGCGCGGTTGCCGCGAAGTCTCCCTGGGCCCCGGAGGAAGTGTGAGCGACCCGATTTCGCTGCCGCGGCCCGCGCCCTTTCCGGCGCGGGTGAGCGCCTTTTTCTGGGAGGGCGTAGACACCGACGAATTGCGGGTGCAGCGCTGTAGTGACTGCGGCGAGCTGCGCTTCCCGCCGCGGCCGATGTGTCCCGACTGCCACGCAGTTGCGTGGAACACCGAAACGCTCTCCGGCGAGGGTCGCGTCTATTCCTGGATTCGTCCCGTGCACCCGAGGCTGCCGATGTTCGCCGAGGACACGATCGTGGCCTTGATCGATCTTGCGCCCGGGGTGCGGTTGGTCTCGAACCTCTGCGATGTTGCGCTCGAGGATGTCGAAAAGGACATGCCCGTCGAGGTCTTCTTCATCGATCTCGGAGAGGGACGCAGGCTGCACCAGTTCCGACCGCGAAGCGAGCGAAGCGGTGGCTGACCCGCGCGAAGCCGCCATCGTCGGCATCGGCCAGACCGAGTTCTCGAAGAACTCGGGTCGACCCGAGTTACAACTCGCCTGCGAGGCGATCCTGGCGGCGCTCGACGACGCCGGGCTTTCGCCCGCGGACGTCGACGGCATGACGACCTTTACCCTCGACAACAACGAGGACGTCGACCTGGTCCGCGCCCTCGGCATCGAGAACCTTCGCTTCTCCTCGCGCGTTCCCCACGGCGGCGGCGGTTCGACGGGGACGCTGGCCCACGCCATGGCGGCGGTGTCCTCGGGGCTGGCGAACGTGGTGGTGGCTTGGCGGGCGATGAACGAACGCTCGGAGCAGCGCTTCGGCGTGGGGCACACCGTCTCGAATGCCTCGTCCCCGGGGACCGGCACCGGCTTCCTCGAGTGGAGCATGCCCTTTGGCGCGGCGACCCCGGCGGCCTGGACCGCGCTGGGCGCCCAGCGCTACATGCAGGAATACGGCGTCAGCAACGAAGATCTGGGTGCGGTCTCGGTGATTCTGCGCCAGAACGCCGCGACGAACCCGGCGGCGTGGTTCTTTGAAAAGCCCATCACGCTCGCGGACCACCAGGCCTCGCGCTGGATCGTCGAGCCAGTGTTCCGTCTCTTCGACTGTTGCCAGGAGAGCGATGGGGGCGTGGCGGTGGTGGTGACGCGCGCCGATCGCGCCCGCGACCTCGCGCAGCTGCCGGTGCGCATTCGGCACGCGACCCAGGCGGTGCCCATGGGGATCGAGACGGTCACCGACTTCTACCGCGAAGACCTGACCCGGATGGAGAGCGGCGAGTTTGCAGCGCGCGAACTCTACGAGCGCACCGGCGTTGGCGCCGACGACATCCAGGTGGCGATGCTCTACGACCACTTCACGATCTCGGTCTATTGGCAGCTCGAGGCCTTTGGCTTCTGCGGGCGCGGCGAAGCCCGCGACTACATCGCCGATGGCCACCTCGATCTCGCGGGGCGCACGCCGCTCTCGCCCAACGGCGGACTGATCGGCGAGGCCTACATCCACGGCATGAACAACATCACCGAAGCCGTGCGCCAACTCCGCGGCACGGCGGCGAACCCGGTGGCCGATGTCGAGAACGTGCTGGTGGCCTCGGGAATGAGCGCCGCGATCCTCTCGCGGAGTTGACGGGTCCGGGGACGGTCCGCGCTGGGGGCGCCGTCGTCAGCCGGCGAGCGCCTGGTAGGCCGCGAAGACCAGCAGCCCCCCCCGAAGGTCGCCGAGTAGGTCGGGTTCCATCCGGTTCATCACGTAGGAGACGGTGAGCTTCGCGTCGGCATCGATCACCGCCAGCGATCCGCCCCAGCCCCCCCAGAAGCAGACCTTCTCGTTGGGACCGAGGGGGAACATCTCGGACTTCAGCCCGAACCCCATGCCGAAGCGGAGCGGAACCCCGAGGACCTCGTCCTTTCCGCTCACCTGCTCCTCAAAGATTACGTCGGTGCCAGCCTGGCTCAGCAGCCGGACGCCATCGACTTCGCCGCCGCAGGCGAGAAGCGAATGCACCCGTCCCACGCCGCGGGCGTTGGAGGTGCCGCCTGCCGCGGGAATTTCGGCTCGGCGCCACTCGGGGGTTTTCGGCTCTTCGCCCGTCATGTCGCAACTCGACATCGTTCGCACCGAGAATTCGCCGACCGAGGGAGATTCCTCCGTGAAGAGCGCCTTCCCGGGCGGAATCAGTTCTGCCACCCGCGCGTCGTGCTGCGGGTCGAGCCCGATGTGAAAATCGGCGCCGAGGGGCAGGGCCACCTCCTCGCGAAAGAAGGTACCGATGCTGCGCCCGGTTACCTGTCGGACGATCTCTCCCTGCAGCACGCCCTGGGTCACCGCGTGGTAGCCCGAGCGCGTTCCGGGCTCCCACCACGGCGCTTGTGCCGCCACGTGGGCGGCGATGCCTTCCCAGTCGTAGAGGGCTTCGACGGGAATTGCGGGATCGAAGCCCGAAAGCCCGGCGGTGTGGCTCATCACGTGGCGAACGAGCACCCCCGCCTTGCCGTTCTGTTCGAAGCCCGGCCAGTAGCGTGCGACGGGCGCATCCCAAGCGATCTCGCCGCGATCCGCGAGCAGCAGGAGGCACAGCGAAGCCATCGTCTTCGTCGTCGAGTAGACGTTGATGATCGTGTCCTCTTCCCAGGGCGCTCCGCCCTTCACGGCCTCGCCGCCCCAGAGATCGACCACCGGCTCGCCCTCGAGGGTGACGCAGACGCTCGCGCCCACGTCGCCGCGTTCCTCGAAGTTCGCCGCGAAGGCTTCGCGAACGGGTTCGAAACGTTCATCGCAGTGACCGTGGATCGACATGGGACCTCTCGGGGTGTCTAGGGGGCGAAGGCGCTGTTCGGGTGCAGCGTCGCTCAGGCGTGGGCGGCGGAGGGATCGATCGCGAGCCAGCGCTTCACTTCGTCGAGATCTCTCTCGAGCGTGGCTTCTGGGTCCAGGCGGTAGAGGTTCCGCTGGCCCCAACCCCTTCGGAACGCCCGAATGAACGCCCGCGGGTAGAAGGGCGCCACCAGGAAGACAACGCTGAGGCGATCGGACCACATCAGCCAGTGCTTTCCGCAGCCGCCGCTCGCGAGTTCCCAGGCGGCGATCTCGGCTTCGCCCCGCATCCCGGTGCCGTAGCCGGTGACCAGGTGGTGGCTGTCGTGGAGCGCCACGATAGCTTGGAGATTCTCCGACATCCGGAACAGGCGCAGCCGTTTCGAGCCCACGTAGAACACGAACCAGTCGCTGTCGTAGAGCCGGCCGGCAGGAGTTTCGGCCGAGCGCACGCCGGTCTCGACGAGGTGGGCTTCCAGCGCTTCGCGAAGCTTCACGGGTTCCTCCTCGACGCGTTCTCGAGAATA
>CAJXIC010000308.1 GCA_913054385.1 uncultured Pseudomonadota bacterium | reverse complement strand
GGCGTGGTGGAAAAGCCGGGACCTCCGTCGGGGGCGCCCCACCGAGGCGGCGCGAACAGCGGCGCTGGAGGCAGCCGTCGCCGCCCTGGTCGACGGGAACGAGGCGGGTGCCGAAGCCGCGCTCACACGCTGGGTGGAGAGCGACTCGAGTGATCCGAGTGCCTATCGGATCCTGGGGAGTCTGTACCGGCGCCGCGGGGAGATCGGCCGAGCCATCCGCTTACACCAGAACGGGCTGCTCCGGGACGACCTCCCCCAAGCGGAGCGCGAAGCCGCGCTCTCGGAACTCGCTGCGGACTTCGAGAGCGGCGGTTTCTTTCCCCGGGCCATCGCGGCGCATGAAGATCTGCTCGCCGGCAGGCGACGGCGGCGGGAATCACTCGCGGCCCTGGTAAGGCTGTGTCCCGGGCAAGGCGGCTGGGAGCGAGCCCGCGAAGCACACCGGCAGCTGGAAAAGCTGGACGGCCAGCGCGATCCCGAAGGCCTGGCCGCGCTGCTGGTCGGAGAAGCCCGCGGGCTCCTCGAAGACGGAGAAGACAGCCACGCCCGAGCGCTGCTGAAGACCGCGCTGCGAAAGGCTCCCGCTGACGCGGAGGCCGGTCTCCTGCTGGCCGGCCTCGAGAGCGAGGCCGGGCGAACCCGTTCCGCGCAAAAGCGCTGGCGCAAGGTCGCGTTCGCCGGGGGGCCCCTTTGCGAAACCGCGTGGACGGAGTTGGCCGCCAGCTTCGGATCCCGTACCCAAGCATTCGAGCGCCTGGTCCGGCTGCGCCTCGAAGCCGAACCGGCCGACGCAGCGGCACGGCGCCAGCTGGCCAACGTCCTGGTCGGTCGCGGCGAACTCGATGCGGCGCTGGCGGAGCTTCGCCGGATCCTGGACCGCAGCCCCCGCGACTGGCGGACGCGGGTTGAGATCGGCCGGCTCCTGATCGCCAAAGACCGCGATGAAGAGGCCCTCAAGGAGTTCGGCGAGCTGCTCTCCGCGATGGAATGCGCGCGCCCGACGGCGCCCGGCGGGGGGCAAGCGTGACGCCGAAAGCGACCTCGGCGCTCGAGACGCCGATGATGAAGCAGTACCTCGAAATCAAGGCCAAACATCCGAATTCGTTTCTCTTCTACCGGATGGGCGATTTCTACGAACTCTTCCTGGAGGATGCTCGGAAGGCGGCTCCGCTGCTCGAGATCACACTCACGACCCGGGACAAGGGCAAGATCGATCCGGTCGCGATGTGCGGCGTGCCGGTCCACAGTGCGGACGCCTACGTGAAGCGACTCGGCGAACTGGGACACCGGGTGGCGATCTGCGAACAAGTCGAAGCGCCGAGTTCGGGCGGGGCGAGCAAGCTCATGCGGCGCGAGGTGGTCGAAGTCATCACACCGGGACTGGTGGGTGATCCGCAGGGCATCGACTCGCGCACCGAAGTCTCTCTCGTGGCACTGCTGATCGACGCAGAAGGGGGCTTTGGCCTCGCCGCTCTCGATGCCTCGACCGGCGATTTCCGGGGCACGCACGGCGGGGCCGAGGCCGGGACGCTGTTGCTGGAGGAGATCGAGCGAATCCAGCCTCGCGAAATTCTTGCGGCCCCGAGCCAGCGCGAACGACTCGAGGCGCTGGTGCGTGAGAGCCTCCCGGAGACCGCGTGGACCGAGGTTCCGGAGCAGAGTTTCGAGCCCCGAACGGCCCGGGTCTGCCCCGATGGTTTCGATCGCGAGGCAGCGGGGACCGAAATGCGGGCCGCGGCGGCGATCCTCGCCTATCTCGAAAAAAATCAACCGGCCTGGCTGCGTCATGCCCCGCGCTTTCGATCCTACGCCCTGACCGAGACGATGGTTGTTGATACGGCAACGCGCACCCATCTCGAACTCTTTGCGAACCAGGAAGATGGCAGCCGACGCCACACGCTGATCGAATGTCTCGACCGTGCGGTCACCCCGCCGGGCGGGCGGCGAATCGCTCGGTGGCTCCGCTATCCGCTCCTACTGCCGGAGGCGATTCGGGAACGACAGGACGCCGTGGCATTCCTGGCCGAGCGCGATCGACGGCGGCAGCGGTTGGCGGCGGCGCTGGCGCCGGTCCGAGATCTCGAGCGGCTGTTGGCGCGGGCGGTGCGACCCGCAGCCACACCGCGGGATCTGGTCGCGCTCCGCGCTTCGCTGGCCTCGGTACCGGGGGTGTGCGGCGAACTCTCAGCCGCCGCGGGGGAGGACACCAGCGGCGAGTGGCTCACCGGCGCCGTTCCCCTGCCGAAGGCGCTGCCGCTCCCAGAGCCCGAGGGCGCCCTCACAGCGAGGCTCGAGGCCGCGTTGGTGGACAACCCGCCGGAACTGCCGAGGGGTTCGCGGGGGGCGGGCACGACGGGATACATCCGCGAGGGCTTCCGAAGCGAACTCGATGTGCTCCGCAAGAGCGCCTCGAAGGGCCGGGACTGGATTGCGGGGCTCGAAGCCCGGGAACGCGAGCGAACCGGGATCCCTACCCTCAAGGCGCGCTTCCACCCCGTCCATGGATATTCCCTCGAGGTCGCAAAGGCGCATCTCGCGAAGATCCCCGATGACTACGAGCGGAAGCAGACACTCGCGAGCGTAGAGCGCTACACGACACCGGGTCTTCGCGAAATCGAATCGGATGTGATGGGAGCACAGGAACGCGCCGCGGCGCTGGAGCGCGAGATCCTGGACGGGCTTCGCAACGAGGTGGTGGCCGCCGCCGCGTCGGTTCGCATGCTGGCCGACCGGCTGGCCGACCTGGATGCCACCCTCGGCCTGGCGACGGTCGCCCGGGAAGAAGCCTGGACTCGCCCCGAAGTCGAAACCGGGGCCGTTCTCGAGATCGAAGCCGGGCGGCACCCCGTGGTCGAGGCCCTGCTGCGGAGCCGGGGACAGGACGACTTCGTTCCCAACGACTGCAATTTGGATCCGGCCTCGGCC
This sequence comes from uncultured Pseudomonadota bacterium, assembly GCA_913054385.1. Classification (GTDB taxonomy): domain Bacteria; phylum Myxococcota_A; class UBA9160; order UBA9160; family UBA4427; genus JAYGCV01. The sequence goes on along the minus strand of CAJXIC010000308.1, from coordinate 470 downwards.
CCCATGTGGATCCTCACCGGGCCCAACATGTCGGGCAAGAGCACGTACCTGCGGCAGGTCGGGTTGATCACGCTCCTGGCGCAGATGGGGTCGTGGGTCCCGGCGGAACGGGCACGAATCGGGGTCGTGGATCGGATCTTCACCCGCGTGGGTGCGTCCGACCGGCTGGCCCGGGGCGAATCGACCTTCATGGTCGAGATGCGCGAAACCGCACAGATCCTGGAGCAGGCATCGAGTGCGAGCCTGGTGATCCTCGACGAGATCGGCCGGGGAACGAGCACCTACGACGGCCTCGCTATCGCCTGGTCCGTGATCGAGTACCTGCACGATACGGAGGGCCTGTGCCCACGCACGCTCTTCGCCACGCACTACCACGAACTCACGGAGCTGGCCGAGGCGAAGTCGAAGGTGCGAAACCTGCACTTCGAAGCCCGCGAATGGGGCAACGACGTGGTGTTCCTGAGAAAACT
>CAJXIC010000307.1 GCA_913054385.1 uncultured Pseudomonadota bacterium | reverse complement strand
TCCGATGGTCGGCGAGGCCGAGCGCGACTGACCGCGAAGCGGAGACGTTGTCTACTTCTCGCGGTCCACCGCCGTGGCCGTGGCCGTGGCCGTGGCCGTGGCCCCGGAAAGTAGACGACCGACCGCCTGCCGAAGAGGCAACAGGGCAACGATGTACCCGCGCGCGTCCCCGTTTTCGGCCCGGCCCGTTCCGCTGCGGCGTGCGGTAGGTTTCGCCGAGCCGATCGCGCTGGCCAGGAGGAGAAACCATGTCCACGCCCCACGCCCCCGAGGGCATCGAACCCTTAACCAGCAGTTCCGGTGGACTCGAAGGACGCGCCTACCTCGTGACGGGCGGCGGCAGTGGTATCGGCCGCGCCTGTGCCGCCGCGCTGGCGACCGACGGCGCCGCGGTCACCATCTGCGGCCGCAACCCGGAGCGGCTCGCCGACGCGGTGGCGCGCATTGCCCCGGAGCACGGCGGTTCGATCCACAGCATCGAGGCCGACGTCACCGACGAGGCTTCGGTCGAGGCTGCGGTCAAACGCGCGGCCGAAGTTACCGGCCAACTCGACGGCTGCATCGCCAATGCCGGGGGCGGCGGCGCCATGGCTCCCTACGCCCTGCAGGAGAAGGACGAATTCCTGCGCGTGCTCCACCTGAACGTGCTCGGCACGATGCTGTGCGTGAAGCACACGCTGCCGCGAATGATCGCGGCGGGCGGCGGCAGCTTCGTGGGGATGTCCTCGATCGCGGCGCACGTTACCCATCCCTATTTCGGCGCTTACACCGTCGGCAAGGCGGGCATCGAAGAAATGATGCGCAACGCTGCCGACGAATATGGACCCGCGAAGATCCGCTTCAACGCGGTGCGCCCGGGCTTCATCGCCACCGAGTTGATGGAGGGCATCCCGCGCGACAGCGACGTCTATCGGAGCTACATCGAGAACACCCCGCTTGGCGACGTGGGCGAGGGACGCGACGTCGCGGCGCTCTGCCGTTTCCTGCTCGGGCCCGAAGCGCGCTGGATCACCGGAACCGCCATCGACGTCGACGGCGGCCACCACCTGCGCCGCGGCCCCTCCTTCTTGCAGTTCGCCGAAGCCATCCACGGGCGTGAAGCGCTCGCGGGGACCCTGCCCACGGATTGAGAACGCCTGGGCGTGTCGGCCTCAATCGCCGAGGTAGCCGGGCTCCTGCGAGATGCTGGTGTGGGTCTTCGCGCGCACCCGGTGGAGGCGTCGTCGATTGCGATCGGCGGCTTCGAGGTCTACGGGTTGCTGGCTAAAGCCGGTGTAGAGAACCTTCCGCGTGCGGCTCACCGGTGGTTGGCTCATGTGTTGGGTACACGAGAGATGCACCGTCACGTCACCCGCCTGCGTGGGGAGATCGACCGGTTCGAGGTCGAGCCCCGGCTGGATCGTCGGCGCCGGCCAGACGAGCGCGCGGTGGGTTCCGGGAACCACGCGCAGCTGGCCCGACACGTCGTCGGCCCCGGTCACGGAAATCCCCACGGTCATCGAGCAGCACTCGTAGGAGTGCCGACCCAGGCTGCAGTCCTTGTGCCAGGGCACGTCGGAGATGCCCTTCACCACGCCGATCGGCTTCGAGAGCGCGCCCACGCGCGCGCCGGGCTTTCGCACCGCCTCGTGTCCAAGACCTGGGATGTCGGCGATCCGCTGAAACCGCGCCTCATCGATGAGCGAAACCGTCGTCGGACTGTAAAGGTCGAAACCTTCCATCCGCACCAGCTGCTCGACGTCATCCTTCGTTGTCGCAAACCAGGCTTTCGGATCGCCTTTTTCGTAGTGCGGTGCGGCGACCGGAAAGTCGGCCTCGACCGCAGCCATCTCGGCCTCGGTGAAGAGCCCGCGGATATGCAGGTAGCCGCAGTCCTCGAGAAAGGCGCGCATGACCTCGTCCGAATCTTCGGGCGTGAAGCTGCGCCTCGTCTCGCCCGCGAAGCGAACGTCGCCCGGTGCATGGATGCGTCGCTCGTCAAGGGCGGCGCGCAGTACGAGCCACCAATTCAGGAAATCCGCGAGGTTTCCCTCGGGCATGTCGAGGGTGCGGGTGCTCATCCAGGCCACCGGCGTGCTCTGGTCGTTCGCCAGGTCGCTTAATTGTTCGCGCGTGAGTCGCACGTGGACGCTGCCCCGGTTTCCCTCCAACACCTCGACCCGGGCGTCACGCCAGCGCAGGCTGAAGGACTCGCCCTCGGTCTCGATGCAGAAATCTTCGAGGAGGAGTTTGCTGGCACCGGGGGCGATCAAGGCCTGGTGTGCGTCGAAGAGGGCGGGCAGGGTCTCTCGGAAGAAGGTCGCCGCCTCTACCGGTGCCTGCTCCGAATCGACTCGCGTGCGGAGGTCGACACTCATCGGCGACGTCGGACCCGGCACCGCCGGGGGCTCGGGCTCAGCACCCGCCCGCTCCCGCGCCCGGATCCCTTCCGCCGACGTAGGTCCCCCAGATCCTCTCAGGGAGAATCGTGAGAGCGACCGCGCCGACGAGGGTGCCGACGCCGATCCAGAGCCTGTGTGGGCTCGGGATCGAAACCAGGTCGATCTGCTCTCCCGCCGACACTTCGGCCATGCCTCGTTCCCTTCCGCGCAGTTTCGAGTCTATGCGATCTTTAGACGTGCGGAAAATCGGGGTTCCACGCGACCACCCACAGGAAGCCGTCCGGGTCAGCGAAATACCCCGAGTAGCCACCCCAATCGGCGTGCTGGGGGGGGCTTCACGATACGGCCGCCCCCGGCCTCGACTTCGGCAACGAGCGCATCGACTTCGGCTTCCGAGGCCACGTTGTGCGCCAGGCAAAAGCCCGGGAAGCGCGGCGCTGGGTCGGCTTCGACACCGGCATCCGCGGCAAGCGCTTCGCGCGGGTAGAGGGCCAGCCACGTCTTTCCGAGTTCGAAAAAGACGATCGATGGCGGCGACGGCAGCCTCGGCAGACCGAGAACGTCGGCGTAGAAGTCGGTGGCGCGGTCGAGATCGGCGACACCGAGGGTCAGCAGACTGAGTCGGGGTTGCATCGAAGTGGATCCTCCCAGCGACCGGCTGCAGCGACTGCCCCGCCCGTTCGGCCGAACAGCGCACGGGCGGCGGAGGCCTAGGCAAGCGGTTCGAGGCCGGTTTCGCCGCCCAGTTTTGGAAGGCCGTCGTCGGCGCTGATCCAGTCGGCGCGATCGCTCCAATAGATGTGGGCCTGGGGCGCGCGGTCGATCGCAGCCTGCATGTTGGCGAGCACGATGTCGACCTGCTCGGGGTGCTTTGACGATTCGCAGAAGAGGGTGCTGCCGCAGCGGCCGCAGAAGGAGCGGGTGCCGTGATCCGACGAAGCGAAGCGAACCAAATTCTCTTCGCCCGCGCTGAGCAAAAAGCGCTCGCGCGGGACCGCGAACCAGGTCACGAAGCCGGCCCCATG
>CAJXIC010000306.1 GCA_913054385.1 uncultured Pseudomonadota bacterium | reverse complement strand
GCGGCCGCCGCGGGGTGCGCGATCATCACCAGTCGTCGCGCTGGCGCGGCCCCACTGGTCGCCGAAGCCTCCCGAATCCTCGAAGACGCCGACGACGTCGCGGGTTTCGCCGCCGCCCTCGACGAACTCTCGGACCCGATTGCGCGGGGCCGCCTGGCGGCCGCCGGCCCGGCCTGTGCCGCACGCCACCCGTGGAGTCGCGTCGTTTCTGAACTTCGGGATCTCTACGCGAAGGTGGCCCGCACGGTCGATCGGCGATGACGGGCGGCGACACCGAAATGGGAAAGCGCCTCGAGGCCCATCTGCGCGGCGTCGCTGCGGGCGAGATTCTTTCGCTCAGCGCACGGCGCCAGGTGGTGGCGCTCCCCCCGGAAGCGGGCGAAGGCGAATGCGTCGCCAAGATCTTCGAAGCGCCAAGGGGGCCGATCGCCTGGTTGCGTCGTCACCTCGGCATCGGCCCGGCGGATCGGGAGTGGCGCGCGCTGAAGGCGCTGCGGCAGGCTGGCCTCCCGGTCGCCGCGCCCCAGCAGCGGCACCGCCTGGCCGACGGACGCGACTGCATCGTGATGGAACGGCTCGGCGGGCACTCTGCCATCGATGCCCTGGCGAGCGATTTCCACGTGCGACGCACGCTCCTCGAAGCCCTCGGCGAATCGGTGGCGCGGCTACACGGGGCCGGCTTCGTTCACGGTGACCTTCACCTCGGCAACGCCCGCGTGCTGTCGGGGGGCGAAGTCGTCTGGCTCGATTTTCAGCGCACGCGCCGCCGCCGGGGCAGCGCGTCCCGCTTCCGGGACCTCGGTTACCTCGATCATTCGCTTCGCCGCTTTGGTGCATCCCGCAGCGAACGCCTGCGCACCCGGCTCGCCGCCCTCGGCCCGGGAGACGCATCGAAGAGGCACGCCGCGGTGGCGCGAATCGCCCGCGAGTGCGAGCGACGCGCGGGCCGGCACGCACGCAGTCGGCTGCGCCACGCGTCTCGTCCCGGGCGGCGCATGGCGGCGGTGCAGATCGGTGCGTTCAAGGGCCTGCGGCTCCGCTCTTTCGCTCGGCGCGACCTCGAGGAAGCGCTCTTGATCCTGGCGGAAACTCCGGCGGCCCCCGGCTGCGAAACCCTGAAGGACGACGCCCGCGCGCGGGTGATCGCCGCGCGCGTGGGGGATCAGAAGATCGTGATCAAGGAGGTGCGAAAGGGCGGCTTCGCTCGCCGCCTGGCCGACAGCCTCCGGGGCAGCCCCGGACGCCGTGCCTTTTGCAACGGGCACCTGCTGCTCGACCTCGGGCTCGGGGCGGCGACGCCGCTCGCGTATTGCGAGGTGCGGAGGTTCGGCCTGCCGCAGCGCTCGCTCGTCATCCTCGAGGATCTGCGTCCGCGGGTTCCGCTCGGCAAAGGCACCCGGATACCGACCGAAACCCTGGTCGACTGGCTATGTCGGCTCCACGGCGCAGGTGTGGTCCACGGCGACCTCCAGGCCAGTCACCTCTACGTCGACCCCGAGAACCCGGCGGAACCCCGCCTGATCGATCTCGAGGGGCTGCGCCTCTGCCGCCGAATCTCGCGGGCCCAGCGCATCCAGACACTGGCAGAACTCAACGCGTCGCTCGAAGACGCCGCCCTTCCCTCGCAGGAGAGGACGCGTGCCTTCGAAGCCTACGCGCGGCGGCTTCCCTTTGCCGCGGTGTCACCGCGATCGGCGCGCGAGGGCGCGCTTGCCGACGTGGTTCGCCGCAGTCTCGCCCGCGGGCACCACTGGCGCGGCGCGGATTGCACGGCGGCGTCTCGCGCGGGCGACGCTACGCCCGCATCAGACTGAGCCAGCTGTAATAACTCGACGAACCGGGGACGCTTCCACTGCTCCCCACTTCGAATTGCAACGCCGGCGCGCTCGTGGCGCTGCTCACGATGTCCTGGAAGGCCGCGATTTTTCGCGCCGGATCCTCCGGGTTCAGACCGTGAAACACGATCTCGATCTTCTTCTTCGTGTCGAGAACGTTGAGCACGAGAGTGCCGAGCGAGAAGAGTTTTCCGATGCCCTCGACGGCTTCGACCGAAAAACGCGGGATCTCAACGTTGTCGAGCTTGAACTCGTATTCAAGTCGCATGGGGTGCTCCGTGCCAGAATGGCACCGCGGGCAGCTTCCCCCCGCATGGCCCGGGTGTCAAGAGCGCTGCGGCGCCGGACCAGCGGCCTTCTCGTCCCCGTGCGCGGGCGAAACGGGGGGGCCCTCTCCCCCGCTGCGTCCTGCTGGCGGTGCGTCCTGCAGGAAACAGCGGAGCTGCGATTCGCCGGCCCCCTTGAGCTGCGGCGCCTCTTGCGAGCAGCGCGCAAAGACCTCGCTGCAGCGGGTGTGGAAGCGACAGCCCGCCGGCGGCGAGGACGGGGACGGCACATCGCCCAGCACCGGCACGCCGCGCGCGCGCCGCTTCGGATCGAGGGACGGCACCGCTGCGAGCAACCCCTGGGTATAGGGGTGGCGCGGGTTGGCGAAGAGCTCCTCGGTGGGAGCCGTTTCGACGATCTGTCCCAGGTACATCACCGCCACGCGATCCGCGATGTGGCGCACCACACCGAGATCGTGGGTGATGAAGAGATACGCGAGTCCGTCCTCGCGTTGGAGATCCGCCAGCAGGTTGAGGATCTGCGCCTGGATCGAAACATCGAGCGCCGACACCGCCTCGTCGCACACGATCATGCGAGGCTCGAGGGCCAGCGCCCGGGCGATACACACGCGCTGCCGCTGGCCCCCGGAGAGTTCGTGGGGGTAGCGCCATAAAAGGCGCACATCGAGTCGAACCCGTTCGAGCAGGAACTCGGCGCGCTTCTCGCGCCATGCGTCCCCGTCCCCGATCCCGAAACTTCGCATCCCCTCGCAAACCGCGTCGACGACCCGCATGCGCGGATCGAGCGACGCCATCGGGTCCTGGAAGATGATCTGGAGCGAACGGCGGTAGGGATGAAGGGCTGCCGCATCGAGGCCGAGCAGATCGACCCCGTCGACGCGCACCGAACCTTCGCGCGGCTCCTCGAGTCGCAGGATCGAACGCCCCACGGTGGTCTTCCCGCAGCCGGACTCGCCCACCAACGCCAGCGTCTCGCCGTCGCGCAGCAGCAGATCGACCCCGTCGACGGCGCGCACCCAGCGCGACGGACGCTGGAAGAGCCCGCTCCGGATCGGAAACCAGGTGCGCAGGCCCTCGACCTCGAGCAGCGGCGGGGTATCAGGCATCCGCCACCTCGCGTGCCACCGCGTGGCAGAAAACCCGCTGGATTTCGCCCGCCCGGGGCCCCGCTGCCACCTCGGGCGGGGCCTCGTCCGCGCAGACGTTGAGAACCCGCTCGCAGCGCGACGCGAAGCGACAGCCCGCCGTCCAGTCCGAGGGAGGCGGCACCACGCCGGGGATCTCGTTC
>CAJXIC010000305.1 GCA_913054385.1 uncultured Pseudomonadota bacterium | reverse complement strand
CAGCCTCGACGACTGCCTGGCGATCCGCGGCGAACTCGAGGCCGGGCCACGGGTGGCGGTGGTGGGGGCCGGCTTCATCGGGGCCGAGGTCGCGGCTACCTGTCGCTCGCGGGGTCTTGCCGTGACGCTGATCGATCCGCTGCCCGTGCCCTTTGGCCCCGTCCTTGGGGATGACGTCGGCGCGGCGCTGCAGGGCGAGCACGAAGAGCGCGGAGTGCAATGGCGCCTCGGCGTGGGCGTGACGGGTTTCGAGGGCGAAGCGCGGGTCGAGGCGCTGCGCCTCGACGACGGCACACGCATCGAAGCCGACCTGGTGGTGGTGGGCATCGGGGTAAGGCCCGAGACCGCCTGGCTCGAGGGCTCGGGCATCGCCCTCGACGACGGCGTGCGCTGCGACGCCGCGTGCCGGACCTCGCTGCCGGGCGTGGTGGCGGCGGGGGATGTAGCCCGCTGGCCGAACCCACTCTTTGGCGACACGCCCATGCGCATCGAGCACTGGACCAACGCCGCCGAACAGGCGCGCCACGCGGTCGCCACACTGCTCGCCGGCGAAGGCGAGGCCCAGCCCTTCGCGCCGGTCCCCTTCTTCTGGTCGGATCAATACGAACTGAAGATCCAGGCGGCAGGGTATCTGCGGGGTTTCGACGAAGCGCGCGTGGTGCACGGATCGCTCGCCGATCGGAAGTTCGTGAAGCTCTACGGACGCGGCGGCCAACTGGTGGCGGCGGTGGCCTTCGGCGAACCCCGGCGCCTGATCGGCTACCGTCGGAAGTTGCGTACGCCGATGCGCTTCGAGGCGGCGCTCGCCGAGGCCGCGGAATCGGCCTAGGCGGAGGGGCACGAAACTCAGCGCCGCGGTTGCCCCGGCGCGGCGGTTTCGCGGGCGACGAGCGGAAAAACTGATCGGGCCCGGACCAGAAGAAGGTGGGAACGTGATCACGATCGGCATGAACTACTACGTCATCCCCGGCAAGGAAGAGCCCTTCGAGGCGGCCTGCGCGAAGGTGATCGACACCATGGGCGGGATCGAAGGGCACGACACCTCGGAGATCTATCGCCAGTTGGGAGACAAAGATCCCGTCTACCTGATCCTCTCGCGTTGGTCGAACGAGACGGCCTTCGACGAGTTCGTCGCCTCGGATGCCTTCAAGAAGGTCACCAACTGGGGCGCACAGAACATCCTGCGGGCGCGCCCGCAGCACACCACCTATCGCAGCGACGAAGGCGAGGGGGAAGGCGCGTGAGAGGGGCCCGGGCTCTGGCGGTGCTGCTGCTCCTCTCCCTGTCCGTGGCGTGCGTCGAGCGCGAACGCCTGGAACCCGACCCCAAGCCGCTGTGGGAGCGCATGAACGCCGAACGGGGCAACGCGCGGAATCGGAGCTTCGTGCACTGGACCCTCGAAGTCGGTGGGCACACCGAGTGCAGCGGCGACCGCTTCTTCGAGCAGACCACAGAGGTCTACGCGCGCGCACGCCGCTCAGCGGACCTCGAGCCCGTGCGCGTCGCCGGGCTCTCGATCTGGTTCGAGTACAAGAACGGGCTGATGGCCCGGGCACGCGCCCAGGAGGACGGCAGCGACGTCGACCAGGTCCGCCTGCGCGAAGTGCTGAAGGTGGGGCTCAACCCAGGCGCAGAGTGCAGTTGTGTCGGCGTGACGGGGGTGATGAAGGTGATGAAACGCACCATCGTGCAGAACACCCTCGTGTGCCCCGAGGATGCGTGAGAAAAAGCGCCGCGCTGGTCCACGCTCCCGTCGGCGCGCGGCCGCAGCGCGCCCTCCTCTTCGCGACGGCGGCGCTGGCAGCACTCGGCCTCCTGCTTCGCGGCCTGCAGTACGCCTTCGACCAGGCGCTGTGGTTCGATGAGGCGCGCAACGCCTTCGAGATCCTGAAGCCCGGCTGGCGCGAATGGTTGCCGCCCCATGTGCAGCAGCCGGTCCCCATTGGCTTCCTGTTGGTCGAGCGCGGCGTCGCGAGCGTCGCCAGCAACAGCGAATGGTCCTTGCGCGCCCTGCCCTTCGCGGCCAGCCTCGCAACGCTGGTCGTCGCGGCCAGGCTCGCGCGCCGGCACCTCGAGGGTGTCGCGGTGCCCCTGGCCGTGGGGCTCGTGGCGCTCTCGGGCCCCGCGATCTATTTCGCGGCGGAACTGAAGCCGTATGCCAGCGACGGCCTTGTTTTTTTGGGTTTCGCGGGGCTCTGGCTGCGCTTCTCCACGGTCGAGGCGCCGAGCGCGCGCGCGTGGGCGGGCCTGGCACTGGCTGGCGTCCTCGCCCCCTGGTTCTCGTACAGCGCTGTCTTCCCGATGGCGGTGCTGGGGAGCTTGCTCTTCGCCGAGAACATCCGGCGCGGCGACTTCCGAGGGGGGTTGGCACTGATCGCGGTGGGCACCTGCTGGCTCGTCAGCTTCGCCTTCCATTACGGCATCGCCATCGCCGCCTGGCGCGACACCGGCTGGTTGAACCTCCACTGGCAGGCGACCTTCCCTGCGGCGGGGGCCGGGTTGGCAGTGCTCGCCGGCTGGGGTTTCGACGCCTTCGTGGCGGCCTTTCGCTCGCCCCTGGGCCTGGGGACGGGCGCCGCCTGGGTGGCGGCCGCGGCGTTCGTGCTCGGCTCGCTGCGAGCGTGGCGTGACGGCGAACGCCTGCTGCTGTTTTTCGTGGCCTGCATCGCACTCGTCTTCGCCTGCGGTCTCCTCGGCCTCTACCCCTTTGAGAAGCGACTGCTGCTCTTCGTGTTACCGGCGTTGGCCTTCCCGGTGGCCCACGGCATCGCGTGGCTTCCAGGGCGTGGGCTGCGAGTGCTTGGCGCGGTGGCGCTCGCGGTCTGGCTGTTGGCTCATCCCGCTTCGATGGCTCTTGGCCTACTCGACGGCCGACCGATCCACGGCTCGGGACATACCCACTTTCCGGGCGGCTACGAAGGCTTGCGCCCGGTGCTGCCCGGACTGCAGGCGCAGTGGCGGCAAGGGGATCGCATCCACCTCTACCACGGCGCCGAACCCGAGTTTCGCTACTACGCGAGGCGCGCGGGCTTCGATGCGCCCTTCACCGTCGGCGAGCGCTCGGTCGGGGCGCCCGAAGGCTACCGCGCCGAACTCGACGCCCTCGCGGGCGAAGCGCGCGTCTGGGTGGTCTTCGCCCACCCGATCCCCGCCGAACGCAAACTCTTCCTCGAGCACCTCGATACGATGGGCGAACGCCTGGACAGCATCACGAGTCCGCTGGCCGACGCCCATCTTTACGACCTGCGAGGCACCCCCCGCCAGCCCTGACGCGGACTTCAGTCGAAAGCGATCACGAAGACGAGCCCCAGCGCCGGCTCCGGGTCGCGTGGCAACTTCGGCGCGGGCCCGATCGCCACCGGCTCGACGGGAAGCGCTTCGATGAAGCGAAAGAGCGCGGTGTCGAGGAGCGACGCGCCCGGG
>CAJXIC010000304.1 GCA_913054385.1 uncultured Pseudomonadota bacterium | reverse complement strand
GACCCGAGCCGCGACCCGCTTTCGTCGGGCTACCAGGCGATGCAGTCGCGCATCGCGGTGGGGTCGGGCGGCCTCTTCGGCATGGGCTGGACCGAGGGCACCCAGACCCAACTCCGCTTTCTGCCGACCCAGCACACCGACTTCGTGTTTTCGGTGCTCGCTGAAGAATGGGGTTTTGTGGGGAGTGCCCTGGTCCTCGGTCTCTACCTGGCGATGCTGCTGTGGGGGCTTTGGATCGCGCGCAATGCGAAGGACAACTTCGGCATGATGTTGGCGATTGGTCTCGTGGGAACCCTTTTCTGGCCCGCCGCGATGAACGTCGCGATGGTGTTGGGGCTTGCCCCGGTGATCGGAGTTCCATTGCCGTTCTTTTCCTACGGCGGCTCGGCACTACTGGCCGCGTGCATCTCGCTGGGGTTGCTCCTCAATGTTTCGATGCGCCGCTACGTTTACTAACGATGCGCAAGGCAATGATCCTGTGGGCTGTGGATGGGCTCATCGCATGAGGCGCTCGGGCCCGCCTGGTCTGCCGATTCCGCGCGTCGCTGCGCTCTTCGACATGGACAAGACGCTGATCGCCGAGAACTCGGGGTCGCTCTACCTGCAGTACCTGCACGCCCGCGGCGAGATCGGTGATCGCGATCTATTGGCCGGCCTTGGCGACTACCTGCGCTACAAGATCGGCAGCCTCGATCTCGGTCGATTCGCCGAGACGATGGCCGCACCCTTTGCGGGCCGCACCGAGAAGTCGGTGGCGGCCGAGACGCGCGAATGGTTCGAGGAGCGGGTCGTCGCGATGATCTACCCCGAGGCCGAGGCCCACGTGCATCGGCACCGCGCGCGCGGCGACATCGTGGCAATCGTGAGCGGCGCGCCGCAGTTCGCGATCGAGCCGCTGGCCGAGTACCTGGGGATCGAACACGTGATCTGCACGCGCTTTCTGGTGGAAGCCGGCCGCTACACCGGCGGGGTCGAGCAGCCGGTCTGCTTCGGCGAGGGGAAGATCGAGCGACTGCGCCAGTTCCTGGAAAGCTTCGAGATCGATCTCGCCCGCAGTTGGTTCTACACCGACTCGGTAACCGACCTGCCGCTGCTCGAAGAAGTCGGCCACCCGGTGGTGACCAACCCCGACCCGATGCTCTATTGGACCGCGAGTCGAAGGCACTGGCCGGTCGAGTTCTTCGAGCCACCCGCCGTCGTTTCCTAGGCGGGCGCCGCCATTGGCGGTCGGGGATCAGAGGAGCTTCGTGACGAGCTCTTCGAAGGCCTTCCGCGGGCGTGCGCCCTGCATCTGCTCGACCACCTGGCCGCCCTGGAAGGCGAGTACCGTCGGGATCGAGCGAACTCCGTAGCGCCCGGGGGTCTGCGGCGAATCGTCGACGTTCATCTTTACGATCTTCACGCGATCGCCGTACTCGGCCGCGAGATCGCCGATGATCGGGGCGATGGCGCGACACGGGGCGCACCACTCGGCCCAGAAGTCGACCACCACCGGGACGTCGGATTGGAGCACTTCGCTTTCGAAATTCTGGTCTGTAACTTCCGCGACTTCGGCCATCGGTCTCCCTCGGTTTACCGGGCGTGGCCGAGCGCGGCCGACGCGATGTTCAGGTGGATCCAGACGCAGCATAGCAGTGCGTTGGCGCCTGCGGCGCGCTTCGGGTTCGCGGTGGAGGCTCCGCGGCGATTCGCTTGGAGGCGCTCTGCCGCGACGCTAGGCTCGCGGCCTCGCGGGCGCGCTGCCAAAGCACCGCGTCCCCGGGGACCCGCCGCAGTGCGTTGCGACCGCCAGGACCGCCCCCCATGAAGCGAAAGCCGGAGTTCATCGATCGCTCGAAGGTCCGCACCGTCCCCGCGGCGGAGCGTGAGAGCCTCGTTTCGGTTTCGAAGGAGGCGAGGCCGCATCGCCCGGGTTCGAGCTTCCGCGCCTTCCTCGATGGGCTGCCTGACCTGCTGGGCGCTGCCGACTTGCGCGCGGCGACCGGGGCGTGGGCGCGGGCAGTGCGGGAGGAGCGCACCGTGGTGGTGGCGATGGGCGCCCACCTGATCAAGGTTGGGCTCTCGCCGATTCTCGTCGACCTGATGGAGCGCGGGGCGATCCACGCGATTGCCATGAACGGGGCCGGCTGCGTTCACGACCTCGAACTCGCGCAACTCGGCAAGACCAGCGAGGACGTCGCGGCCTCGCTCGACGCGGGGACCTTCGGCATGGCCAAAGAGACCGCCGAGCGCCTCAACGAGGCCATCGCTCGCGGCGCCGAAGCGGGCATCGGCATGGGCGAGGCGGTCGGCCGCGACCTGCTCGAAGCGGGTGGCCCCTTTGTCTCGCGCTCGATCCTCGCCACCGCAGCGCGGCTCGAGATCCCCGCAACGGTTCACGTCGCCATCGGGACCGATATCCACCACATGCACCCCAGCGCCGACGGCGCGGCCCTCGGCGCAACGAGCTATCGCGATTTCGAGACGCTGACCGGAATGGTGGCGACTCTCGAAGGCGGCTTCTACGCCAACATCGGGTCGGCTGTGATCCTGCCCGAGGTTTTCCTGAAGGCGCTCGCGCTCGCGCGAAACCTCGGGCATACGGTCGAGCGCTTCACCACTCTCGACATCGACTTCAAACGCCAATATCGACCCACGCAGAACGTGGTCGAGCGGCCCACGCGGCTCGGCGGCCGTGGCATCGCCCTCACCGGGCAGCATGAGATCTTGCTGCCGTTGCTGGCCGCCGGGGTGATCGAGAGCCTCGAGGAAGAGGCCGCGACTTGAGTGGGGTGCGCCTGGTGGAGGGGGACATCAGCGTCCAGGAAGTGGACGCGGTGATCAACGCCGCCAATGCCTCCCTGCAAATGGGCAGCGGCGTGGCGGGTGCGATCCGCGAGCGCGGGGGCCCGAGCATCCAGCACGAATGCGACGCTCTGGGGCCCATTGAAGTCGGGCGCGCAGCGGTGACCTTCGCGGGCGACCTGAAGGCGCGCTTCGTGATCCACGCGGCGGTGATGGAGATCGGCGGCGTGGCCGAGGCGGAGAGCGTGCGGAGCAGCCTCGAACACGCTCTTGCGTGCGCGGCCGAACGCGCTTGCGCAACGGTCGCATGTCCGGCGCTCGGAACCGGAGTCGGCGGCCTCGGTTTGCAGCGCTGCGCGGAGATCTCCCTCGAAGTGGCGCGCCGGGTCGTCGCTGCAGACGGGCCCATCGACGAAGTCCGCTTCGTCCTCTTCGGCGAGCCTGCCTACCGCGTGTTCGAGATGGTCGACGACGCCGAAAAGGTCTTGCGCCAGATGCAGGCGCTCGAGCGCCGCTAGCGGGGAAAAACGGGGACGGGGTTTCTTTTTTCTTTTTTTCCTTTTCGGCACCGCGGTAGCGACGGTTCCCAGTAGATCCGCCGAAAAGGAAAAAAAGAAAAAGAAACCCCGTCCCCTTTTTTCCCGGATTTCCGTCCTCGTCCC
>CAJXIC010000303.1 GCA_913054385.1 uncultured Pseudomonadota bacterium | reverse complement strand
CGGCGGCAGGTAGTCGGTCGCTCCGGGAGGCATGCCCTCCGCGGCGCGCGCCACGGGGACCAGCTGCAGCAGCGCCCACCAGGAGACCAGGCTGATGCCGAGACCGAGCCAACCGGGCGCCGCACCAAGGGCACCCGTCGCGGCGAACAGGATCGTGGCGAATGCCTGCCAGGCGATGTGGTGGAGCGGAAGCTCGGAGGTAAGCCAACCCGCCATGAAACTCGGCACCAGAAGTTTTTCCGAGCGAAGTACCGGGCGCCAGGCGTTGTAGGTGAACAGGGCGCCGACGAGGCTCGCGGCGAGGTAGACCCAGGGCATGAAGGCTTCTCCGGGGGGCTTGGGGGGGGGGCGGGCCTGCCTTGGATCGCCCATCTGAAACCGGGCAGTCACCCTGCCCCGCGCTGCGGAGGGCGCAGCCCCCCCCACCGCGAGTTCGCTAGTTTCGGCCGCGGAAAGAAACGCTCCCGCCCGGTCGCCTCTCCCACCGCGATGCGACACCCCCGCCCGGCCCGCCCCGGCGCCCCGCAGACCAGGAGACCCCATGCCCATCAGCCCGATGGACGAGTACCTCGCGCACCAGACCAGCGACACCTTCGACCGCGTCTTTACCAGCGATCGGAATTTCTACGACCGCTACTACTACAACCTCCACGCCTGCTCGGACGAAATTTTCGTCGTCACCGGCATGGGCCAATACCCGAACCTCGGCACCACCGACGCCTTCGTGTCGGTGGCCCTCGGCGATCAGCACTTTGTCGTGCGCGCGTCGCGCGAACTCGGCTCGAACCGCCTCGACACCCGCGTCGGCCCCTTTGGCTTCGAGGTCCTCGAAGGGCTGCGCAAGGTGCGACTCACCTGCGACCCCAACGAATGGGGGATCGCCTTCGACCTCTGCTTCGAGGGAACGGTTCCCGCGGTGGAGGAGCCGAAGACCTTCCAACGCTTCCCCCACGGCCGCGTCCACATGGACACCTCCCGCTTCTCACAGGTGGGCACCTGGAGCGGCCACCTCGAAGTTGCGGGCCAACACTTCGACATCACTCCGGAGCGCTGGCGCGGGGTTCGTGACCGCTCCTGGGGTGTGCGCGCCGTCGGCGAACCCGAGCCGCCGGGGATCCGCGCAAAGAGCGCAGCCTCGGGTTTCGGGGGTTTCTTCCACACCTGGATGCCGATCCAGATCGAGGACGGATCGCTCTACAAGTTCTTCGCAGACGAAGACCAGCACGGCCACCGCATCGTCGAAGAGTCAACCTTCGTCGCGAGCTTCGAGCGCGGCGGAGCCGTTCGCCCGATGGGCTCGCCGCACTTCGACTTTCGCTTCCATCCGGGCACCCGCGAGATTAAAAGCGCCACAATCGAAGTCGAAGACCCCGACGGCACGCCTCTTCGCATCGAGGCCACACCGCTGCGCACCCTCTACCTCGCGGCCGGCTCTGGCTACATCCCGCGACCCGACTGGAGCCATGGGATGTACCACGGCGAGGAAAAGATCGAAGGGAAGACCTACGACGTCGGCAGCGCCGAGGCGCGCGCCGCCCTCGGCCCGCTCTACGAAACACTCTCGCGCTTCGAGTTCTCCAGCGGCGAGGTGGGCCACGGCCTACTCGAAAATCTGATCGTCGGCTCCTACCACCCCTTCGGGCTCGACGAGCCCGGGTCGATGGCGCCCTAGCCCGCGCGTCCCCTCGCGAAACGGAAACCCCTCATGCCGACTCCCTGGAAACGCGATCACGAAGAAGCCCGCCGCTCGCTCGCACGCTGGATCGCCGGGAAAATTCCCGCGGCCCGGGACCTCCGGCTCTCGGAACTCAAGGAGCCGCAGACCTCCGGCTTTTCGAACGAAACGCTGCTGCTCACGATCGACTACCAGCTGGGCGGCGAGGCGCGCAGCGAGGATCTCGTCGTCCGAGTACAGCCCACGGGCTTCCAGGTTTTCCCCTCCTACGACATGAGCGTTCAGTACCGTGCGATGGAACTGCTCGGCCCCACCGACGTGCCGGTCCCGGCGGTGCGCTGGCTCGAAACGGAAGACCTCGACGTGCTCGGCGCCCCCTTCTACGTGATGGAACGCGTCGAGGGCCGCGTACCCAGCGACAACCCGCCCTACCACGCGGGCGGTTGGATGACCGAAGCGTCGCCCGAAGAGCGCAGGCGCATCTGGCTCGGCGGCTTCGACTGCATGGCGCGCATCCATCGACTCGACCCCGTCGAGACCGGCTTCGGGTTCCTCGACCAGCCCGAGTGGGGCGACACGCCGCTCGATCGCCAGCTCAACCAGTACAAGCGCTACCTCGAGTGGGCGGCCCGGGGCCGGCCACAGCCCACCGTGGAAACCGCACTCGCCTGGCTCGAAAAAGAAAAGCCCGCGGAAGACCGCAGTGGCATCCAGTGGGGCGACGCACGCATCGGCAACATCCTCTTCGCCGAGGGCGGCGAACCCAGGGCCGTCCTCGACTGGGAGATGGTCACCCTGGGAAGTCCCGAAGCGGACGTTGCCTGGGCGATCTTCCTCGATCGCCACCACAGCGAGGGCCTCGGCCTGCCACGCCTCGAAGGGTTCCCCCCCTACGACGAGACCATCGCCTACTACGAGGAGCGCTCGGGCCACACCGTTCGCCACCTCGACTACTACCAGGTCTTCGCCGGCTTCCGCTTCGCGGTGATCATGTCGCGGATCGCCCAGCAATTGGTCCACTACGAGGTGATGGACGAAGCCGCCGGACTCGAATTCGAGACCAACAACACCGTCACCCGGTTACTCGCGTCGCTCCTCGATCTAAAGCCGCCAGGCGAGAAGAGCGGCGGAGCCGGCGAGTACTGAGCGCTCTCATGGGCTCGCAACGATGAAGACCTTCGACCTCGCCTACACCGGCTACCGGGCGCTACGCGCCCTCGTCGAAGTCGGGCGCGACGAAGTCGAAGCGCGCCTCCGGGGCTTTCCGCGCGGCGCAGAGAGCCTCGACCGCCACTGGCTTGGCCGGGCGCTCGGTGCGGACGTCGAAGGTTTCGAGATCCTCGAAGCCCATTCCGGCACCACCTCGCGCCTGCGCCTGCGACTCGAGGGTCAGGCCGGTGCGCGCCGCCTGCCCGCACAACTCTTCGTGAAGCTGACACCCCGCAGCTTCGGGCAGCGTTTCTTTCTCGCGGCTACCGGAATCGGGCGCAACGAGGTGCGCTTCTACGAGACGGTTCGCCCCGGGCTCGCCGTACGCTCTCCCGAAATCCTGGGCCTCGGGCGCCTGGGGCCGGGTCGGCAGTTCGCCCTGCTGCTCGAAGACATCGCCCAAAGCGGAACCCGACTGCCCAGCGTCGGCCAGCGCGCCGACGAGAAAGATGCCCGCAAGGTGGTCGCCGCCCTCGCGACGCTGCACGCGTTGCTCTGGGAGAGCCCGCGCTTCGATCCCGATCATGGCGACCTCGCCTGGCTGCCCCGCTTCGAGACCCGGCGGCACG
>CAJXIC010000302.1 GCA_913054385.1 uncultured Pseudomonadota bacterium | reverse complement strand
GCGCGTAATCGCAGGCGTCGGCCACCGGACGCGTGCCGTCGCCACCCGCCATCGGCAGGCTCATTTGGAAGGCGTCGAACGAATAGGTGGTGTGGACGTGGAGATCGCCGAAAAGGATCTGCTCGCCGGCATCGCCGCCTAGGCTCGCCGCGGTCTGCCCCAGCGCCCGGGCGCGCGCCTCGAGTGCCTCGTCGGCGATCGGCCCTCCGGTGGGGGCTCCCACGTCGGGGGACTCCAACATCCAGGCGCTGCCCGCGCCAAAGAGCACGACCAAAGCAACGACTGCTAAACCGAGTACGACCATGGCGAGGCGATAACGCAAGGGGAATCTCCTTGGGACGGGATCCTGCGCGTTTTAGCACAAGCCCGCGATTCGGCGCGGCTAGGGCGTGTACCAGATGGGGGAAGTCCAGGCACGCTCCTGAAGCGTTTTCGGCACTGCCTCGTCGCAACAGGCGGCGAGCGCCTCGGGGACGCTTTCGGGTTCGCTGCAATTTACCTTTGCGTCGAGGCAGACGTATTGGCTCCAACGGCAGGTCGGGTTCTCGAGCACCCGGGCGTAGTAGAAGGCAGACTCGGTCGGGTCGAAGTCCGCGTCGTACCAGACGCTACAGAGCTGGTCGGCACCGGCGCCGCGCGCCTGGCAGCTGTCGAGGTCGACGCTCGCGCCGTTCTCGCCCCCCACCACGTCGATCACCCTTTCGTGCGTCGCACCCCCCTCGGTCCATCCCTTCACGATCTGGATCCGCTGCAACGGGGTTCCCGGATCCTCCGCCGTGCCCGGGTCGCGCAGCGCCGACACCGCGAAGCGCGGTGCAACGAAGACTCCGCCCGGAGCCCGCGGCAACGTCCCCCCCATCGGCACACCGCCGGCATAACCCGCGGCCACGAAATCGTCGCGCTCGCAGAGATTCCCCGGGTATTCCCAGCCCCCGAAGAAGCGCACCACTGGCCGGGTGCCGCTGGTGCCGTAGACCTCGCGCCTTTGCATCGCGCTGAAGATCGCATCGCGGGTGTTCTCCTCGGCCCAGGCCACCGCCAGGCCGCCCGGGTTGAACTCGATATCGTCGGGGAAGCCCGCTGTGAGTCCCTCGCCCGCGCCCATGCCCGCGCCGCCGTGACCGGGGTGTCCCTTTTCCCGCGTCAGGCCCGGGGCCGCAATGTGACTGTCGGTACTGGCAATGATCCCGTAGCGGAAGGGGTTGGCCCCGAGTTCACGCTCGCGGAGCAGTCCCTGTTTGAGCGCCCATCGCAGGTAGTTGTTCGCGTTCGGCAGCTGCGCCTCGATCAGCCCGAAATTTCCCTTCGCGCCGAATCGATCGTAGGGCAGAAGTTCGAATCCGCAGGCCTCGTCGTTGCCCCACCCGGCCCGCGAATCGCATTCCGAAGCGCCCTTGTGCTGCATGATCTCGGCGATCGGCTCGAAGCGTGCGCGCCGCCGTGCCTCTTCGCCATCCATCTCGTGCACATCATCCTCGGACTCGATGCGTGCACTCTGGAAGAAGAGCCCGCCGGAGAGATTCGAGTTGTGCGGGATCGTGAAGACGTCGCATTCCTCGAGACCCTCGATGCAATCCGCCTCCAGCCGGTCCCAGAGATCGAACGCACTCGGCGTATCCACCCAGCTGATGGGCAACTCGGGGACGTTCGCATTGCGGAAGACCACGTTGCGGTGGAGGTTCTGGCCTTTGCCCACGCTGGCCGTCCACTCGTAGCCAACGAAGCTCGTGAACTCGCAGCGGTCGCTGCGGTCGTAGGCCTCCTCCGCAGCATCCTGCACCGACGTCCAGAAGCGGCGCGTCCCCTCGACGCAGCGCTCCCCGTCCTCTCCACAGAGCCAGCCGAAGCGCGACTTTCCCGTCAGCGTCTTCACGCCGAAAGTCATGATCGCCAACGTCGGGAAGCCGCTGCGCTTGAGCAGACAGGCGGGGTGCCAGTAGGCCCAGGTCCCTGGGGTAGAACAGACGTAGACCTCACCCATCAGCTCCGCGTGGTCCGAAATCATCGCCCAGTCGAGCGGGCGGTCGATGCGGATCGTGCGCTGGGGGTTGCCGTCGTCGTCGTAGGGCTGGATGCCCATCGGCTCGCCGCGTGCAAAGCGGTAGGCATCGCGCGGGGTGTTGCGCGTGTCCTGGAAGTTGGCGTCGAAGGAATAGGTCGTGTGCACGTGGGTGTCGCCGAAGAGCGGACGCCGCAGCGGCTCGAAATCGGCGCACTCCGCGCGCTCCTCGGTGACGGCGTAAGGGCGTTCATCCGCACTGCCCGCCGGCATCGCGGCGAAAAGCGCGAGCGCGAAGAGCGCCCACTTCATCCCCGCGATCGCGTCACTTCCCATCGGCCTCGAGCCTCCGGCCAAAATTCTCACGGTCCTCCCTCTCGTAACCGATGGCCGCGTAGAAGCCCGCGGCGGCATTCCCTTCGCGCACCTGCAGATTGAGTTTCGGAGCGCCGAGCGCCTGCAGCGCTTGCTCGGCGGCCCCCATCAAGCGGCGTCCGTGACCGCGCCCGCGCGAGCCCGGTACCACCGCCAGGTAGTAGACCCAACCCCGGTGGCCGTCGTAGCCCGCCATCACGCTTCCAACGATTGCGCCCTCCTCTTCTCCCACCAGGAAACCCTCGGGCTGGAAGCCCAGCTTGCGGTCGATGTCCTTCCCGGGATCGTTCCAGGGCCGCACGAGATCGCTGGCAAGCCAGAGCGCAAGCACCGCTTCTCGATCTTCGGGCCGATAGGGACGGATCGTCATCGGTCGCGTGCCTCCCGCGCTAGAGGATCGCGTAGACCGCGAAGTTGAGGAGCGAGAGCAGCAGGCTTCCCACGAAGGCGCCCCAGAAGCTCTTCACTCGGATGCCCGGCACCAGCGCGCCCACCAACCACAGCACCATCGCGTTCACCACCAGCAGGAAGAGGCCGAGCGTGAGCAGCGTGAGCGGCAGTGTGAAGAGGATGAGAAGCGGACGCACGAAAGCGTTTGCCAGCGCGAGGACCAGGGCGCCCACGAAGGCGGTCCCCCAGCCTTCGACCTCGACGTCGCGCACGAGGCTCGACATCACCAGCAAGAGCGCCGCCGAGATCACCCACTGCACCGCGAATTCGAGCATCGATCTCTCCTTCTTCGAGGCCCGCGACTAATCCGTCGCCGGGCGCGCCAGGCAGGCGTCGAGATCCTGCTGGCAGGCCTTGCGATGGCTGGCGTTGGCCCCCGCGGCCTGACGGCAGGAGTTGTATTCCGAGTGGCACTTCTGATGGACGGCGCGCCGCGCCTCTTGGACCGCCGAATCGAGTTGCGCGCAGCCCAGAACCACCGCCCCCACCAGCGCGACGAGCGCGATCCGCTCCCCTCTGCCTGCAACCCGCATCCGCTCTCCCTCGCGAGCCCTCCGGCTCGGCCGGGATTCTACCCCGCGGTGGGTCCGGCGGTCGTTCCTGGTCTCCGCCGGGCCCAAACCCCTCAAATTCGCCCTCGCCC
>CAJXIC010000301.1 GCA_913054385.1 uncultured Pseudomonadota bacterium | reverse complement strand
TGGCCCCGCTCGCCGCGGATGCCGAGTCGTGGAACCGCTGCAAACGCATGACCCGCCAGATCGGCCACTTCTACGACGTGGTCGAACTCGCGCGCGAACGCGGGAACACCCAGTGGGAACTCGCCACGCGCCGGCATCTCTCCCACCTCGAATCGCGCCAACTGAGGCAGTGCCCGAAGTACCTCGCCCGGGCGAAGGAGGTTGCCGCACTCGCACAGCACGAGAAGAACGTCCAGGAAATGAAGAAGCTGATGCAGGTCGCTGCCGAGCTGGCGATGAAGTACTACACCGGCGGCCTCTACTAGCGCACAACGGCGCCAACGCGCGCTCTCGTGTTGTGTCGCCCATGCTAGGCTCCGCGGGATGGGAGCCCCTTCGGGCCCCGGAGTCAGGAGTCGATGCTCCGCGCAGCGTTCGCCCACGAGAGTGCCTCCCCCCGCGGCGAGGGGAGGGTGCCTTCGATGAAGCGCGCCAGCTTCCTGTTGCCGGTCGCAACGCTCGCGGCACTGCTGCTCGTCGCCGACTCGGCGAAGGCGCGTGATCGCGGAGCCGATGGCGAGTTTTCGAAGCGGACGTCGAGGCACTTCGTCCTCTATCAGGACGTCGACATCGATCGCACTTCGGGCTTTCGTGGCTCGCGCCGCTTCGAGCAGCAGACGCTCGAAGTGCTGGAGGCCGCGTATGACCAACTTGCCGAGAAGCTCGGTTTGCGACCGGAACGGCCCATCACCGTGGTCGTCTACGACCCTGGAGTCTTCGACGCGCGTTTCGGGGGGCTCTTCCGCTTTCCCGCGGCGGGCTTCTACGGCGATTCGATCCACCTGCGCGGCGACACCGTAGTGACCGACCGCCTGGTGGCGGTATTGCACCACGAGTTCGTTCACGCGGCGCTCCATGACGCGGCACCGACGCTCGTCGTCCCGGCGTGGCTGAACGAGGGCATCGCCGAGTGGTTCGAGGCGCGGGCCCTCGGAAAGCGCCAACTGGCGGCGGAAGAAAAGAGCTGGCTGCGCGACCGCGCCGAAAAGGGGCAACTCTACTCGCTCGCCGAACTCTCGACGCCGAACCTCGGGCACCTCGAGCCGGCTGCGGCGCGCGCAGCCTATCTCCAGTCCTATGCTTTCGTCGATTTCCTCGTGCGCCGCCACGGCGAACGCCGACTGCGTGAGGCCCTCGCGGATTTCCTGAGAACCCGAAAGCTCGAGCGTTCGATGCAGCGGAGTTATCGCGATTCGCTCCCCGACCTCGAAGCGCGCTTCCGGGAAGATCTGTGAAGGCCAGGTTCGCGGGAGCGCGGGCGCGGCAGGGGCTGCTCGTGGCGATGGCTGCGGTGCTCGTTTCTCCGGCATCGGCGATGGCTGCGGAGGGCGAAGCGCCATCGACTTCCGACGAGGGGACGCTCGCCTTCTCGGAGACCGCGGCGGCCGAAGCGCCCGAGGGTGTGCTCGACGCCCGGGCGCTGCCAAAGGGAACCGTTCGCCTCGCCTATCGCTATTCGAGAAGCTGGCTTGCGAATGTCTACGACCACCACCACTCACTCGATCTCGCCACGGCCGCGGCCCAACAGACGCCCGCCTTCCTGGCGGTTCCGGCGAAACGCACGCTGCAGGAACACCTGGTGAGCGTGGCCTATGCCCCGTGGTCCCGGCTCACGCTGGTGGCACGGCTGCCCATCTATCTCTCGGAGCAGCACACCGACCTCGCCGCGGGGGGCTCCTTTCTCAACCGCACCGAGGGGGTGGGCGATCTCGAGGTGGTGGCCCTCGTGCCCTTCATGCGCAAAGGCAACGAGTCGCTGCTTTTCGAGTTGGGCTTTCGAGCACCCACCGGAAAGATCGACGAGATGGGCACCGTGGCGGGTGCCGGCGGTTCGCAGCGCGGCCGTCTCGGCTACCCGCTGCAGCCGGGCGAAGGCTCGTGGGCGCTGCTTCCGGGGTTCACCTACAAGGGGCACTGGCAATCTGTATCCTGGGGGGTGCAGTACCGGGGCGTGTATTGGCTCAACGAGAACACAAAAGGCTACCGCCCGGGCACGCGCCACCAGGTATCCACCTGGATGGCCTTCAGCCCTGTCTCGTGGCTCAGTGCGTCGGGCCGCTTCCTCTGGAACCGCAGCGGAAACATCCACGGGAGTGACCCCGCCATCGGTACCTTCCCCTACGCCGACCCGAGCCAGGACCCCATGCGCCAACGAAGGCAGCAGCTCGCGGTCGGGCCGGGCATCAACCTGAAGCTTCCCGTTCCCGGTGGGCCGCGGCTGGGCTTCGAGGCGCTGTTCCCGATCTGGCGGGAAATCGACGGCCCGCAACTGGCGCAGTCGTGGGGGCTGCACGCCGGCATCAAGTTGGATTACTGAGGAGTCACACGAGAGATGTTTCGTTTCGGGCCTCCCTGGCCTGCGCTGCTTGCTCTGCTCTTCCTCGCCTGCGGCGGCGGCGAGGTTTCGCGTCACCCGGCCCACGGCGTCGTCGAAAAACTGCTGCCGGAAGAACACCAGGTGGTGGTGGCCCACGACGAAATTGTCGGCCTGATGCCCGCCATGACGATGAACTTCTACGTCGCAGACCCCGCAATCCAGGCTCAACTCGAAGTCGGGCAGGTGATCGACTTCGTTCTCGAGCATGACGGCCGCAGTTTCAAGATCATCGCCGTCGAGGTGGTGGGCCGGGCCGATGACGGGGTGGGCTGGGCGCGCTTCGGCGAGAGCCTGGTGCGGAGCGACCCCGCGCCGGCCTTCGAGTTGCAGGACGAGGAGGGTCGCAGCGTCTCCCTCGCGGACTTCGCGGGACACAGGGTGCTCCTCGACTTCATCTTTACGCGCTGCCCGGGGCCGTGTCCCATCCTGACTGCGACCCACGTCGCGGTGCAGAAGGCGCTTCCTCCCGCGGTCCGTGAGCGCACCCAGTTCGTTTCGATCAGCCTCGACCCGGAGCACGATTCGCCCGAGGTGCTCTCGCGCTACGCCCGCGAGCGGGGGATCGATACGAGCGATTGGTCGCTGCTGACCGGGCCGGTGGACGAGGTGGAGAAGGTGGTGCGCGCCTTCGGCGTGGGCAGCACCCGGAAGCCCGACGGCCAGATCGAGCACCTGGTGGTGACCTTCTTGATCGACGGCCAGGGGCGCATCGTAAAGCGCTACATGGGGCAAGAGCACGAACCCTCGGAGATCGTGGCCGATCTTGGAAAGCTCGCGTCCTAGGAGGCCAAAGCGATGTCCGCAGGGAGCCCGGAACTCCTGCCGATCCATTTCGTTTCCCGACACGCCGAGCGCTGGCGCGCGGCCGCGAGCGAAATGCGGAGTCGGCACGACCTTCCGCACAGCGGGATCGCTGCGCAGGGCGTGGTGAATTGGGTTTTTCAGTCCTACTTGGTGTTCCGCGACCGCAACCTGGCCGTGCGCCTCTCGAGCGAGTGGCCCCGCGGTGGCATCGCGGTCCTTCACAGCGAATAGGTCGCCGTCCGCAGAACCCGGCTCGACAGCTTCGTCGTC
>CAJXIC010000300.1 GCA_913054385.1 uncultured Pseudomonadota bacterium | reverse complement strand
CCAGCACACTCAACCCCGGCAACGTCATCTGAGGCCTGATGCTCACGGGCAAGCGTCTGTTCGGTCTGGAGACCGAGTACGGAATTCAGATCGAGGGCGTTGCCGACATGGATGTCGTGGTCGAGTCGATGGAGCTCATCCGCGCCTACCTGCACGAGGATTTTGTGGCGCTGTGGGACTACGATCTCGAGAATCCTCGTATGGATATCCGCGGCTTCGAGGTCGATGAGTTCCGAAATACCGAAGTCCGAAAGTGTGCCTTCCCCTTCGGCCGGCCGATAGCGCAGCCAGCCGCCCGCCTCGTCCCCCAGCGCGCCGTTCTGGATCACGAGCGCACCGTCCGCGAAGCGAAGCGGTAGCGAGCCTTCAAGGACCCCTTCGCCGCTGAGGCCTTCGATCGGCAGGAGCGCCAAGAGGTCAGCAAGGCGCAGCTGATTCGCCTCGATCATCAAGCCCTCTCCGGTCGCGGCGTCGCCGAATCTTCCGCGCGCGGCGATCTGGCCCCCGGCAAGGTCAAAGCGAGCGTCGAGGCGTTCGGCTCCCCGGCTTTGGTGCCACTCGAATTCGATGCGTCCGTTGTGCAGGGGGAGACCGGCGTCGAGACCCTGCAATGTCAGCGTCTGTGGGCCGGCCGTCCGCCAGGGCAGGCCCTGGAAGTGGAGTTCGCCCAGCAGGCAAGAAGCTCGCACCGGGCCGCGCGCGAGGCTGAGGTCGATCAGGTCGACCTCTGCGGAGGACACGATTGCGCCCGGGGACCAGCGCGCCCGCGCGCGGAGGGCGACTTCGCCGGAGGCTTCGATCCCCGCCTCGGCGAGCGCAGGCACGAGGTCGAGAAGCGAGTGCCCCGGCCCCAGCACCAGGGGCAGGGCGTCGAGGCGAGCCCGCCCGCGACGAGTCCCGAGGTTCTGGCTGGCTTCGAGGCGCAGGGCCAGCCAGCGGTCGGTGTCCTCGAGCGAAAGTTCGGCGCGGAGGTCGTTGCCGTTGCGGCTCACCGAGCCCCGTCCAGCAAGCGGTGGGAACCACCCGGCACCGGACGTCAACGCCTCGATCTCGATCTGGGCTTCGAGCGCCCCGAGGCTCGGAGTAAAGCGGCCCTTCGCTCCGATCCCAACGAGGGTGATCGGGGGGTCGGCGAAGACCAGTTGCCCGCCGCTGGCCTTGAAATCGATCGGCGCGTCTAGGGGGCCCGATTGCGAGGCCGTGAGGGCGGGGAGATGGATGGCCACCTCCAGCGCGTCGGGTGCCGGGCCGCGCACGACGACTTCGCTCGGCAGCAGGCGTAGGCTGCGCTCGGCCGGGTCCAGAACGGCCTCGCCGTCCAATGCCGCGGCGGGAACGTCGATGTTGCCGCTCGGCCCCTCGACCCGGAAGGCATCGGTCTCGATTCGAAAGGCGAGCTGCCGCCCATCGTCGAGGCTGAGCCATAAGCGACCGCGCAGCGCGACGTCCCCCCACTTGAAATCGAAATGGGCCTCCTCGATCTCCAGCCGGTCGATCGGGAGTTCCGGCCAGGGTTGACTCCCAGGCTTCGACGGCGGTGGCGGAAATGGCGTGGCTACCGCCGGCCCGGGGCGGTCGGGCTGCTGTCCGAGGCGCAGCCCCGCCGCGCCGAGATGCCCGCTCACGCGAAGGCCGTGCACTTCGACTTCGTCGATGCGGCCCGCCAGCAAGCCGAGGAGCGAATAGGAGAGCGTGACCTTCGGCAGCACGAGGTCGGGGGGGTCTCCCATTTCGAGATCGACGATCTCGATGCGGCTGAAACCGATCTGTTCCAAGTGGAACGAGACGGGCCCGAGCTCCCGAGAGGCGAAGGCCGCTGCGAGGCGCTGGGTCACCAGCGGACGTGCGTTGTGCGCAGCCCAGAACGCGGTGCCGGCGAGCGCCAGGATGCCGACCGCGAGGGCGATCAGCCCCACGCGTCGTGATGGATTGCGGCCTTCGGGGGTCACGGCCTTAGGATCGCAGAAACTGCCGAGACCGGAGCATAGGGTGGACAAGTTCTCCGGTTTGCGCTCCAATTTTGTGATGCAACACCCGAACTCGCGACTCACGAAGTGGGCAGTGACGCCCCTGGCCGTGTTTTTTCTCCTCGCAACCGGCTTGGCGGGCTGCCAGACGTCGGGCGACGGCTGGCGCCACCAGAAACCGGTGCTCTACCCGAACAACCACTACAAAGACGTGGGCCCCCAGAAGGCGCAGGGCGACATCGCCGAATGCATGTACGTCGCCCAGCAGGGTCCGACCCAGCGCAACCAGGCAAAGGATGCCGCCGTGAACACCCTCGGCGGTGCCGCCGGGGGGGCCGCACTCGGTGCCATCAGCGGTGCGATTCTTGGGAACGCGGGCATGGGTGCCGCCGCCGGTGCAGCCGTCGGTGGAACTGTCGGTCTGGGTAAAACGATCTACGACGCGGGAAAGCCGACGGAAACCTTCAAGGGCTACGTCAATATCTGCCTCGAGAACAAGGGCTACCAGATCGTCGACTGGCAGTAGTCCGCGCCAGCGGGAAGGCGCGTTTCAGTCGAGCGGCTCGACCAGAAGCAGATCGATGCCGAAATCGCGCCCGCGGCCTTCGCCCACGCGGCTCGCGCCCAGGCTGGTGATCCGCAGGGTGTACGGGCCGGCTTCGAGTACATACGTGCCCAGATCGACCCCGTCGAGATTCGAAACGATCGGGTGCCCGAGGTCGAGGGTCAGGGTCGTCGCACGCGCCGTTTCCAGCCGGACCGCAAAGCGTCCGTAGTCGCGGCCGCGGGTGAAATCTGCGGCCAGCCGGTAGCGCCCGGTCACGGGGACATCGAAGCCCAACTGCAGCACGTCGTCGGGCGCGGGATCGCGCCAGCGGAGTTGACGGTCCTGGCTCCAGAAGCCCCCGAGGTAGCGCAGGGTGCTCTCCGGCGCGGCCGACCCGTGCGTCGTTTGGGCTCGCATCAATTCGCCTTCGATGGCGTGCGCGACGGCCTTCTGCGGAAGCGGCGGGGGTGGGTAGTTGCCCGCGCTGCCGGCGGTGGGCTCGAGGGCGTTGGTAGAAACCCCCGGCTCGGCGTAGAAATAGGCAACGGCTGCGAGGGCCAGGGTGGCGTCGGGTTCCCAGTGCCAGACCTCCAGATCGAAGCGGAGAGCCTGCTCGAAGGGAATCGGGTCGAGAATGTGCCATCGGTGCATCGAGAAGCGGCCGTAGCCGCCGGGTCCGTCGGCGCGGCTCTGGCCGTGGTAGGGGCGCGCGAAGACGCTCGGAGTCGCCCAGGCGTAGCCGAAGTAGTCCTCGGTTCCGGTGCCGAAATGGCTGGGGCTGCGCTCGCCGTCGACCCAGATCTTCTCGTCGCCTTCGCCCCACCAGGCCTTTGTCGAGTTCGAGACCTCGAACTTCGTGCCGGTGTAGAGGCCGCGGCCCTGGATCGAGATCAGGTTCCAATCGAAGGGGGGGCCCGACGGGCCGGGCGGCCGCTCGCGCCACGCCGCGTGAAAGCCGAGCGCGTCGGTACGGGGGGCCCCCGACTGAAGCCGCA
>CAJXIC010000299.1 GCA_913054385.1 uncultured Pseudomonadota bacterium | reverse complement strand
CGCGTCGCTTCCGGATCCCAGCGCAAGCTGCCAGCCCCAGGGCCAGGAGCAGGCCCGTGCCGGGTTCGGGGACGGCGCGCGCCACGCGGAAGCCGGTGAGCACGCTGTTCTCGCCGGGGAGTTGGGTTTCGACGTAGCCCGACCAGAGTTCCAGGGCGTTGTGGTCGAAATCGCCGCCGCGCACTCCCCGCGCGTTGCCGCTGCCGCCGCCACTCGAGCCGATGCTCTCGACCCACTCGCCGACGTTACCGCCCTGGTCGAAAGTGCCGAACGGGCTCGCTGCCCCCGAGTAGCTGCCCACGTCGGTAACCGCCGAGGGCGTCGTCCAATAGAAGCAGTTGGCGGTGTTCGAAACACTTCCCGGGCCGCTACAGCTGGTTTGGCCCGAGCTGGCGGCGGGGTAGGAGAAATAGCCGGGAGCACCGGGATCCGAGGGATCGTAGTAGGCGGCCTTGTACCATTCGTCCTCGCTCGGCAGGAAGAACGCGGCGCCGGCGTTGCGGGCCACCGAGTTGGCGTCGATGGCGCTCTGGGTAAGGGTGTAGGCGCCGCTCTCCGTGCCCCCGGAAGTCATTCCGTTCTCGAGCCAGTTGACGTAGCGAAGCGCATCCCAGAACGAGACGTAGGTGACGGGCTTTTCTGCAAAGCCCGCCTTCACGCTGTAGTCGTAGCTGCCGGTGGCGCCGCTGCGCTCGATGCCGCCGTTGGTGGCATCGCTCCCCATCTCGAGGGTGTAGAGATCGTGGGGATCCTCGTCGGCGACGGCGTCGAGGAAGGCCGTGTACTCGGTGTTGGTGATCTCGGTGGCCGCGATGCGGTAGGCCGCCGCGACCGATCCCCGTCCGGTGGCAGTGTCGGCTGGGTTGCCGGGCTGCGAGACCCAGAGCCAGGTCGTGGGCGAAGCGGCGGCTGCCGTCGCCAGCAGCCACGTGCCGACGAATCCGATTCCGTGTTTCCAGCGACCGCGCAGCATCCGGGTCTCCCTTTTTCAGGAGAGGCCAATAAACAAGGGGCTCAGACGTACGCAGAACCCCATCAGCAGCCCGCAGTATGGCACGAAAGCCCCAGAATCGTGAGCTTTTTCCCACAGGGGCTCCCTGGGGACCGGCCGGAGGCCGCAGCGTGCTCGGGTAGTCTCCGCCGGCATGCCGGAGCATTCGATCTTCGTCTACGGCTCGTTGCTGCGGGGGGAACGGGCCCACGGCCTGCTCGGCGACGGCCATTTCCTGGCGGCCGCGGGGACGCTCCCGGCTTATCGCCTGCTCGACCTCGGCGCCTACCCGGGGCTCGTCGATAATGGAGGCGTGGCGGTGGAAGGCGAGGTCTACGCCATCTCGGCGCAGCGACTCGCCGAGCTCGATCGTTACGAGGGCCACCCCGATGCCTTCCGCCGTGGCCCGGTTGCGCTGGCTCCGCCCTGGGACGGCGGTGTCGTGGAGGCCTGGTTCTACCGGGGCCCGATGTCGGCGGGTCTCCCCTTTGTTGGTGGCGACTGGCGCACTCGCGCCCAGAACCCCTAGCCCGATCCTGCGACCGCCGAAGCGCTACTTCCGGCGGTTGATCACCTGGGTCTGGGTGTATTCGCGGAGCCCCTCTTCGCCGCGCTCGCGGCCGATGCCCGACGCCTTCACGCCGCCGAAGGGAAAACTCACGTGGTTCGCGGTGGGCTGGGCCGAGTGCTGGTTGATCCAGGCGGTGCCGCATTCGAGTCGCGCAGCGACGCGCTCGCCGGCTTCGATGTCGGGGGTCCAGACCGATCCCGAGAGACCCTTTTCCGAGGCGTTCGCGCGGGCCACGGCCTCGTCCACCTCGTCGTAGGTGAGCAGCGGTAGGGCCGGGCCGAATTGTTCTTCCGCCACCAGCGCCATGGATTCGGTGCAGTCCGTGAGCAGCGTGGGCGGGTAGAAGGTGCCGGGGCGATCGAGCGGCGCGCCGCCGCAGAGCACCCGCGCCCCGCGTTCGCGGGCGTCTTCCACCAGGCGGCAGACGATGTCGAACTGGGCGCGGTTGGCGAGGGGGCCGAGATCCGTCTCGGCGTCGAAGCCATCGCCGACCTTCAGCTTCGAAGCGGCGCTCACCAGTTCTTCGGCGAGAGCGTCGTGGAGGGTCGACGGCACGTAGAGCCGCTTCAAGGCGTGACAGACTTGGCCGCTGTTGTTGAAGGCCGAGCGCACCAACAGCGGAGCGATCTCTCTCGGATCGGCATCCGCGAGCACGATGCCGGCGTCGTTGCCACCGAGTTCGAGGGTGAGGTGCTTCAGGCTCGGGGCCGAGGCGGCCATGACGGCGCGCCCGGTGGGAGTCGATCCCGTGAAGGAGACCTTGTCGACGCCCGAGGCTTTGACCAGCGCCTGCCCCAGTGCGTCGCCCCCGGCGAGGGTCTGGACCAGCCCCGGCGGAAGCACGCTGCGCAGGTGCTCCATCGCGCGCAGGGTCGCCAGCGGCGTGTAGGGGGAAGGTTTGACGATCAGCGCATTGCCCGCATAGAGCGCAGGCGCGAGCTTCTGGATCGTCGTGTGGATCGGGAAGTTCCAGGGGATGATCGCGGCCACCACGCCCAGCGGGCGCGCATGGGCTTCGACCCTTTGGGCGGCGTCATCGACGAGTATCCGAGGCGAAAGGTCCATCGAGGAAAACCCCTCGAGCGAGCCGCGGGCCATCGCGCTGCACTCGGCGCGTGCGGCGCTGAGGGGTTTTCCCTGTTCCGCGGTGATCAACACCGCCAGTTCGTCCGCGTGGGCTTCGAGGCAGTCCGCCACCTCGAGGAGCAACTCGCGGCGCACCTCGAAGGAGGTTGTCGCCCACCGGGCCTGGGCCTCGCGGGCGCCTTCGATGGCCCCCCCCACCAGGTTTGGAGCCGTCTCGGGGCAGCGTGCGATTTCGCGGCCGGTGGCCGGGTTCTCGACTCCGAAGTCGCCTGCGGCAGGCGCGGCCGCGCCGTTCAGCGTCCCCGTGAAGGGGAGGGCGAGGGCGGCGTCGAGCAGGGCGGCGGGTTCGGGCAACCGGGGGCTCCGTCCAATCGAGGAGAGCTACTGCAGGCTAGCAAAGGGGCCGGTCCCGGAGTCGGGGCCGGCCGCAGCGCAGGGTTCGAGGCCGAGCGATCGAGAACTCCGCGACTTTCTGGCCCCGCGACTTTCACGCTTCAAGATCCCGCAGCGCTTCGAGTGGCGCGAGGATTTCCCGCGGACCTCGCTGGGGAAGGTGAAGCGCCAGAGCCTGGGAGAGACTGCCGGGGGCGACTGACGACGGGCTCGGTCGCGCCGTACCAAATCGTACACCTCGCACGATGTCGAACACGGATCCGCGGCGTGCTGGCCCCAGCGGGCCCTCGAATTGGCACCCAATCTGCATCAGAGGTGCGTTATAACCCCCACTCCCATGCCCTCATTCCACCTGGAGCCGCCCATGCTCTGGCAGTCGCTCGAATGGACGTTGCCCGTCGCCGCAGACGTGCTCGCCATCGTTCTCCTGCTGGGCTTCACCGTTCACGTCGTGTTGCGCAGGCCGCAGGCAC
>CAJXIC010000298.1 GCA_913054385.1 uncultured Pseudomonadota bacterium | reverse complement strand
TCGGCGAGGTGCGTGGCTTCTACGAAGTCGATGGCCTGCCGGAGCACCCGGCGCACCGGATCGGCGTCGGCCCCCGCCGCAGAGAAGCCGAGAATCGCCAGCTGCCAGGTGTCCTGGCCGCCAACCTCCGCCACCGAAAGGTTGAAGCGATTGCGAACACGCTGCACCACCTGGCGAACCACTCCCCTCTTCTGCTTCAGGGAGTGCGCCCCGCGAATTCGCAGTTCGACGACTGCCGCGCCCACGACCATCCCCTGGCACGCCTCCTCAAAGTGTGGCGGGATGTTCCTCGAGTTCGTAGACCTCGATGACGTCTCCGACCTTTACGTCCTTGTAGCCATCGATGCCAACGCCGCACTCGAACCCGGTCTGCACATCGCGCACGTCATCCTTGAAGCGGCGCAGCGAGCCGATCCGACCATCGTAGATCTCCACGCCGTCGCGAATCAGGCGGCACTGGGCGTTGCGCCTCAGCATGCCCTCGGTGACGTAGGAACCCGCTGCATTGCCGACCTTCGGGATCGAGAAGATCTCGCGGACCTCTGCCTGTCCGACGACCTTCTCCTTGATGGTCGGCGGCAACAGGCCCGCCATGGCGTCTCGTACCTCGTCGAGCAATTCCATGATCACCCGGTAGACGCGGACGTCGACGCCCTGGGATTCCGCCGAGCGGCGCGAACTCGCGTCGGGTCGGACGTGGAAACCGACCACGATCGCGCCACTTGCCTTCGCGAGCATGATGTCGTTCTCGTTGATCCCCCCGACGCCCGAGGAGAGCAGCTTGAGCTTCACCTGATCGGTGCTCAGCTTCTCGAGGGCATCGCGTACGGCCTCACAGGTCCCCTGAACGTCCGCCTTGAGCACGATCGGCAGCGACTTCGGCCCGCCGCCTTCGGCGCGCGCGAAGAAATCTTCGAGGGAGAGCGGCGCTTCGGGTGTCACGGGGCGGGCACGCTCGCGCTCTTCGCGGTGCCCGACGATCTGCTTCGCCACGCGCTCACTCTCGACCGCGTGGAAGGAATCGCTGGCGGAGGGAACCCCGGCCAGGCCAAGGACCCGCACCGGTGTCGAGGGGCCCGCCGACTCGATCCTCTGGCCGAGATCGTCGTCGAGTTGCCGCACACGACCGTAAAACTGCCCCGCAATCACGATGTCGCCGCGCTTCAGCGTTCCATCCTGGACGAGTACCGTTGCCATCGGGCCCCGACCCTTGTCGAGTTCGGCCTCGATCACGACCCCCTTCGCCCGGCGCGAAGACGTGGCCTTGAGTTCGAGCAATTCGGCCTGCAGGTGGATCATCTCGAGGAGTTGATCGAGCCCCTGTCCGGTCTTTGCCGAGATGTCGACGCAGACGA
The DNA here is from genome assembly GCA_913054385.1 of uncultured Pseudomonadota bacterium. Lineage (GTDB taxonomy): Bacteria > Myxococcota_A > UBA9160 > UBA9160 > UBA4427 > JAYGCV01. The sequence continues at coordinate 2,195 of CAJXIC010000298.1, read as the reverse complement.
TGTCGCCACCGAATTCTTCCGGGACGAGACCGTGCTCCATCAGCCCCTGGCGCGACCTCGAAGGGTCGGCTCCGGGCAGATCGCATTTATTCACCGCCACGACGATCGGCGCGTCGGCGGCCTGGGCGTGTTGGATCGCCTCGACGGTCTGGGGCATCACGCCCTCGGTGGCCGCGATCACCAGCACCACCAGATCCGTGACCTGAACGCCGCGCGCTCGCATCTGCGTAAACGCGGCATGGCCCGGGGTATCGATGAAGGTCAGCTTCGAGCCACCGACATCGACCTGGTAGGCCCCGATGTGCTGGGTGATGCCCCCGGCCTCGCTGTCCACGACCTTGGTCTTGCGAATGGCATCGAGCACCGAAGTCTTGCCGTGGTCGACGTGCCCCATGACGGTGATGATCGGAGGCCGCGTCGCACTCTCTCCCCCTTCCTCGGCGGAGTCGCTGACTGCCGGTTCGAGAAAGACCTCTTCCTTGAACCCCACATCCTGCACCTCGAAGCCGATTTCGATAGAAAACTGCTCGAGGATTTCGGGGGGAAGCGCCTGGTTCACCGAGATCATCGTGCCGAGGGCCATCAGCTTTCCCTGGATGCCCGCGGCCTTCATTCCGAGCTGCTTGGCGAGTTCTCCCACCGTGATCTCGCCCTCGATCCGTACGATCTGCGTTTGCGGCGCCGCGGGAGCGACCGCCAACGCCTTCTTCGCCGCCGGATCCCGGCGCCGGGAGCGCGGATTCTGCGCGGAGAGCGGCGGCGCGCCGAGGGGCCTTCGCTGCGTGGACCGGCGCCCTGTCACCTGCCGGGCAAATTGCTCCTGCTCCTTCAGGTTCACGACCTCGCGGACGCGCTTGCGCTGCCGGCCCTTGCGGTCCGTGGCGCCGCCGGAAGTCTCCTTCGCAGTGGCCCCTTCGCGCGGAGTCGGGGTCGGATCCGGGGGCCCCGCGACACGCTTTGCACTTGCGTCTTCAGACTCCGGGCCGGGCGGCGCCTCCTCGGCGGGCGCTGCTTCGGCCTCGCTCAAAGAGGCGGCTGCGAGTGTTTCGGCCGTCGCGGCTGCATCCTCGCTCGACTCTTCGGCCTCGGCGATGGCAACCACTTCGGGCTCCGGCTCGGCGGTTACCGTGCGTCGTCGCCGAATGACCGTGCTCGTGCCCTTTCGCTCGACGCGGCTCTCCTGCACCGAGCGCCGTCCGGAGGCCACCCCGAGCTTCGCGCGCAGCCTCTCCGCCTGGTCGGGCTCGACCGCCGCCATCGCCGAGCGCAATTCGATCCCGAGGACCTTCGCCTTCTCGACGAGCTCCTCTTTGTCGATTCCGAGTTCTTCGGCCAGCTTGTAAGCGCGGATATTCAAGCTCGTTGCTCCAGGTTGCTCAGGATTCGACGGCCGGTTCGGCCGCGTCGGATTCGCTGGGGGCTTCTTCTGAAGCTTCGGTGCCGGCTTCAGATTCCGCAGAGGCTTCGCCCGAGGCCTCGGCGGCCGCTTCGGCTTCGGCTGCGGCCGCAGCTTCACTCGCTGCAGCGGCGGCCGCCACAACCGCCTCCGCAGCCGCGGCGGCTTCGGCGGCCTCCGCGGCTTCGCGCTCGAGACGTTCGGCCTCGATGCGCGCTTCGTCTTCGATGCGCTTGCGCTCAGTCAGCTCGATCGATTTTTCCTTGATCGCCGCGGCGCCGGCTGCGTCGATGCCGGGGAGCGAGGTCAGCAACTCGTCCGGGCATTCGGCTAGATCTTCGAGCGAGGTGACGCCCTGCTGCAGCAGCAACTCGGCCTCGGGGTCGCCACAGGTCTCGACGACCGACACGGCCTCGGAAAGCCAGCGCGCGATTTCTCGCATGGCCGATTCGCTCTTGATGTCGATCCGCCAGCCCGTCAACTGGACCGCGAGCCGGACGTTCTGGCCGCGACGCCCGATGGCGAGGGAGAGTTGATCGTCCGGGACGATCACATCCATCGACTGGGCCGCCTCGTCGATGATCACCTTCGAGACCTGAGCCGGCGAGAGGGAACTGCAGACGTAACGCGCGGGATCCGAACTCCAGGGAACGATGTCGATGCGCTCACCGCGCAGTTCCTGGACCACCGCCTGGACCCGGCTGCCCTTCATTCCGACGCACGCCCCCACCGGGTCGACGTCGCTATCCCGCGAGGCCACGGCAATTTTCGAGCGACCACCGGGCTCGCGTGCGGCGGA
>CAJXIC010000297.1 GCA_913054385.1 uncultured Pseudomonadota bacterium | reverse complement strand
TACCGCAGACTCCACCTCGGCCTCGACGGCGATCTCGGCGGTGAGATCACCGTCCGTGCCACTCTCGACGGGGCGAACCCGGCGTACCGCGACGGCCAACCCTATGTCTTCAATCTCGAAATCGTTGGGCGACTCGTCGATCTCGTCGATCGCACTGCCCGCTTCTACACGCTGCCGGCGCAGATCGAAGAGCAACTCCATGCAAAGGGCGAGGGGCCGGCGGCCCGTGCGACGCCTTTCCCCGCCTGCGAACACGGTGTCCCCGTTTTTGGGTCGGCCGACGCCGACCCCCTTCTCGACGCCCCGCCGCAAGGCCAGTAGGCTTTCGGTCGAGCGACCTCGGAGGCGCAGCCCTGTGACCGAAATTCGACGAATCCTCGCCCTCGCCTGCCTGCTGGGCGTTGCGGCGTGCCAGCCGAGGATTGAAGTCGTGCCCCCGAAGGAACCCATTACGATCAACCTGAATGTCCGGATCGAGCACGAGATCCGGGTGAAGGTCGATCGCGATCTCGATCAACTCTTCGAGGAAGATCCCTCGATCTTCTAGCGGAGGTCCACGTTGTCCGTCTTGCTACGACCGACCCTGCTCGTCGCCCTGTTGGCGGCGCTCTGCCTCTCCCTCCCCGCTCTCGCAGACCCGCCCGACTCGGCGAAGGCCGCGGCACTGGCCGCGGGCAGCATCGGAGAGCAGGCCGACGGCTACCTCGGTGCGCTTCCCGGGGCGCCGGCGCAAGCCGACGCGCTGGTCGCGCAGATCAACGCGGAGCGCCGCGCCTACTACGCATCCATCGCGGCGAAGAACGGGACCGCGGAGGGCGTCGTTGCCCGCCTCGCCGGGAAGAAATTGCTCCAGCGCACGCCTTCGGGCCAGTACACCCGGAACGCTTCTGGACAGTGGCAAAAAAAACCCTGAGGAAGCGAAAGCGGGCCCCAACAGGGTGAAACCCTCCGAATACACCAGCTTCGATGCGACGGGCCTCGCGGAATGTGTCTCGCGCGGGGACGTCACCGCCACCGAACTCATCGACTGCGCGATTGCGTTGATCGAGGAGCGAAACCCCGCGCTCAACGCGGTGATCCACGAGCACTTCGAGCGAGCACGGAAGTTCGCGGCGGACGCGCCGGCCGTCGGCCCCTTTGCCGGCGTTCCCTTTCTGCTGAAGGACCTCGGCGGTGGCCACCGCGCCGGAGACGCCATCCACTACGGCAGCCAGGTCATGAAGGACGCGAAGCACCGGGCGGCGACTACTTCGTACCTGGTCGAGGACTTCGAGGCGGCCGGGTTGATCGTCGTGGGCCGCACCAACGTTCCCGAACTGGGCGCCTGGACGACGACCGAACCCGAGGCCTACGGCCCCACGCGCAACCCCTGGAACACCGATCACAGCAGCGGAGGTTCGAGTGGCGGTTCCGCCGCGGCGGTCGCCGCCGGCATCGTGCCCCTGGCCCACGCGAGTGACGGCGGGGGTTCGATCCGCATTCCCGCAAGCGAGTGCGGGCTGATTGGCCTGAAGCCGACGCGGGGACGCATCTCGCTCGGCCCCGATGTCGGCGAGGCGTGGGGCGGGTTGGTCAGCGAATTTGCGGTGACCCGTTCGGTGCGCGATACCGCCCGGCTCCTCGACGCCGTTGCAAAACCCCGGCCTGGCGACCCCTACTCGATTGCGCCCCCGGCCCGGCCCTACGCACGCGAAGTCGGCGCGGCCTGCGGCGAACTGCGCATCGGTATCAACACGGCGGTGCCCAGCGGTCCCATCGACCCGGAGTGCCAGATCGCGGTGGAAGCGGCCGCTCGTGCCCTCGAGGACCGCGGCCACAATGTCGAGGTAGCCCGACCGGAAGGCCTCGAAGGCACTCCCGAATTCACCGAGGCGATCGTCGCGGTGATCGCCAGCCACCAGGCGCGCGACGTCGAACGTCTCGGTGCGTACCGGGGCCGCGAGTTCCGCGAGGGCGATCTCGACCCCGACAACTGGCTCCTCACCACCGCCGGCCAGCAGATGAGCGCGACGCGCTACCTCGAGGCGCTCGAGAAGCTGCATGCCGCCCAACGGCAAGCCGCGCGCTGGTGGCAGCAGGGCTTCGATCTCCTGATCACGCCGACGCTCACCAATCCGCCGCCGAAGATCGGCACTCTCGTCCCGCACGCCGATCGCCCCCTCGAGGCCTTTACGCGTTCGAGCCACCAGGCGGGCTTCACCGCCCCCTTCAACGTGACGGGCCAGCCGGCCCTCTCACTTCCGCTCCACTGGAGCGCGGACGGGCTTCCGGTGGGCGTGCAATTCGTGGCGGCGACGGGGCGCGAGGACCTGCTGCTGCGGGTCGCCTCGGATCTCGAACCCTCCGAAGGCTGGCGCTGTCCAGCACCCTGAGGCCCCGCGGCGCGCCCGGTGACGCGCCGGGCCTGGCGCGGGTGAGCGCAGTGGTCGGGCCGGCGGGATTCGAACCCGCGACCTCTTGACCCCCAGTCAAGCGCGCTACCAAGCTGCGCTACGGCCCGAAGTGCGGAGAGGTAGCGATCCCGAAAGCCGCTGTCGAGCGCAAAGGCGGGGAGCACCACCGGGCTCGGCACTCGCCCTGCTGGCCACGCGCTAGAGCAGCGCGCGGATCGCAGCGAGTTCGTCGCGAATCTCGCCGTAGCGCGTCCGCGGAATCTCGGCCTCGGCGTCGATCCGACCCTCGAGTGCGCGGTCGACACCCAGTTCGCGCAGTCGCCGCTTTGCGCCGGCGATCGTGTAACGCTCCTCATGCAGCATCCGGCGAATCAGGAGGATCGTTTCGATATCCTTCTTGCGATACAGCCGCTGTCGCGACCGCGACTTCTGCGGCGCCATCCAGCGAAATTCGGATTCCCAATAGCGGAGCACGTAGGGCTTCACGCCGGTGATCTCGCTGACCTCGCCGATGCGGTAGTAGAGTTTCCCGTCCGCCAGCAAGAGGGGTTGCCCCGACGCCACGGCCTTGGTGCTTCGCTTGCGCGCCGACGATTTCTTCGGCTTGGCCTTGGTTCGACTGGGCATTCAGCGTCGTTCCTCTTGCTGCAGCGAACCGGCTACAGGCCCGAAGTCCCGGTCCGCTCGGCCGAGCCCGTTGACTGCGGTGAATCCGTTGACTGCGGTGTGTCGTTCAACACAGTCTTTAGCACGAGACTCGGCTTGAACGTGAGGACTCTTCGCGCATCGAGGAGGATTTCTTCACCCGTCTGGGGATTTCGCCCCTTCCGGGCGTTCTTGTCGCGGACGACAAAGTTCCCGAACCCCGAGACCTTGACCTTTTCCCCGCTGGCCAACGTCTGCTTGATCGTGTCGAAAACCTTCTCGACGAGTTCCGCCGCCTCCTTCTTCGAAAATCCCACGCGTTCGTAGATCTGCTCGACGATTTCGGCCTTGGTCATGACATCCCCTTCATTGCTAAAGCTACCGAAGCTCGCCGCCGAAGCGATGAGCCAACATTCTGACCACCCGGTCTGTCGCCTTCGACACCTCGGCGTCGCGAAGCGTCCGATCGGCGTGCTGGTAGACCAGGCGGAAGGCGACACTCACCTTTTCCGGTCC
>CAJXIC010000296.1 GCA_913054385.1 uncultured Pseudomonadota bacterium | reverse complement strand
CGGCATACGAGCTGATCTGGTGACTGGAGTTCAGACGTGTGCTCTTCCGATCTTTTCCTACGTCGACGAGCCGCGTCGGGTTGCCCAGCTCGTGCTGCGCGACGAGGGGGCGGGAATGGACGCCGAAACCCTCTCCCACGCTTTTGAACCCTTCTTTACCACCAAGGACGTGGGGAAGGGAACGGGCCTCGGTCTGGCCACGGTCTATGGAATTGTTCAGCAGTTCGAAGGCACGATCCAGATCGAGAGCGAGGCCGGGCAGGGGACCAGCGTCTCGGTGCAGCTCCCCGAATTCGTATCCGCAGCCCCGGGCGACGCGGCCATTGTGCGGCCAGAGGGCGGCCCGGCCCGCACCATCGTGGTGGTCGACGACGACCCCCAGGTGTGTGCCGTCGTGGCGGCTCGCTTGCGCCTGGACGCCTACCGGGTCCTGGAGGCGACCGATGGCGAAGAAGCCCTGCGGATCCTCGAGCGGGAGGGCTCTGAAGTCGATCTGGTGATCTCGGACCTGATCATGCCGATAAAAAGTGGCCCCGAGCTGGTGGCGGAGATCGCAGCCCAGCATCCGCGCGTCAAGTTCATCTTGATGTCCGGTTACCTGTCGAGCGAGGCGGCTGGCGTGGAAACCGGGGACCAGCAGACCGTCTTTCTGCGCAAGCCCGTGCGCATGGAAGAACTCTCCGAGACGGTTCGCGGTGTTCTCGCAGGCGCCGACTAGCTTCGTGCGGGGCCGCGCTGGGCGAGGGCGTCGAGCAGTGCGAGGGTGGGACTGAAGTCGTTCTCGACCAGGACGCCCTGGATTCCGAGCGCCTCCGCACCGCGGACGTTCTGGGGGTGGTCGTCGAAGAAGATTGCCTGCTCGGGGGGGATGCCGCCGAGTTCACGCAATGCTGTTTCGTAGATCGCGGCGCTGGGCTTGCGCACACCGATTTCGCTCGAATCGACGATCACCTCGAAGATCTCCGCGTGTGGGAGCATCGCCTTCCAGCGGTCGCGAATCTCGGCGATGTTGTTGGTCACGACGGCAGTTCGAAAACCGGCCTGCTGGATCGCGAGGGCGCGTTCCACCACCTCATTGCGAATGCCGCCGTCTTTTCCCATCCGGGCGAGGAGGGCAAAGGGATCGGATTTGGCACCCTTCGCCCTGCCCAGTTCGATGATCGCATCGCGGGCTTCGCCGATGGCGATCTCCCCGCGCTCGAGGCGGTGCCAGGCGTGGTCGGTGTCTTCGTCGAAGGGGCCGAAGACGATCTCGCTCATTTGGCCCGGTGCGAGCCCTTGTTCGGCGCCCGCGCGCTCGACTGCCGCGAAGGGCGACGCCGTAAAGACGCCACCGAAGTCGTAGAGGACGGCCCGGATCTCGGGCCGAGGCGCCTTCATGTCGCGGGGGGTTCTTCAGGCAGCACGGGGTGCCAATCGACCCCGTTCACGTGGCCGCCGCCGTCGACAAAGAGCGTGTTCCCGGTGACGTAGCGCGAATCGTCCGAGGCGAGGAAGAGCGCCGCGCCGCCGATGTCCTCTTCGGGGTCGCCCATGCGCCCCATCGGATGCTTCGAGAGGATCTCGCGCTCCATCTCGGGGTTCTGCTCCATCATGGCGACGTAGAGTTCGGTGGCCGCCGCCGGGCAGATCGCATTGCAGAGGACGCCGAAGCGCGCCCACTCGACAGCCGCGGTCCGCGTGAGTGTGCGCAGCGCTTCCTTCGCGACGTTGTAGGGCGAGGTGAAGAGGTGGGCGTTGACTCCGTTTAGCGAGCAGAGGTTGATGATGCGGCCGCCTCCCTGTCGCTTCATGTGGGGAAGCACGGCCTGCATCGACCAGAAATTTGCGAAGAAGCCCACCCGCAGCGCGGCTTCCATCTCTTCGGTGGTCTTCCACTCGAGGCGCCCCATTGCGGGCCCGGCCCAGGCGTTGTTCACGAGGATGTCGACCCGCCCGAAGGCCTCGATGGTCTTTTCGATTGCGCGATCGACCTGGGCCTTTTCGCCGACGTCGGTTTCGACGAAAATCGCCCGTGCGCCCAATTCCTCGACTTCGGCGGCGGTCGTGCGGCCGGTGGCTGGATTTCGCTCGGCCACGACGATCGCGGCGCCCTCCCGCGCGAAACGTCGGGCGATTCCTCGACCGATCCCCCGACCGGACCCGGTGACGATTGCGACTTTCCCTTCGAGGCGACCCATTGGCTGGCTCCTGATCTCCGGTGTTGACGTCGGCGCGTGCCGGACAGAGAATCCCACTCAATCCGTCGGTTGGCTACTCGTCTGTTGGCCCCGTTTCCGGCGAGCGGAAGGGCGGGGCGAGCAGGGCCAGCCCGGGTGGAGGGAAAATGCAGCAACTCGAGGGCCGCGTTGCGGTGGTAACCGGTGGCGGTAGCGGGATCGGGGCCGCCCTCGCGCGAGTCTGCGGAGCCGCCGGCATGCGTGTCGCACTCGCTGACGTCGAGGCCGATGCCGTCGAGGGGGTCGCGGCCTCGATGCGCGACGTGGGTATGCAGGCGTTGTCGGCGGTCGTCGACGTGCGGCGACGCGAAGACCTCGAGCGGCTGGCCGAGCGCACCTACGCCGAGTTCGGTGCCTGCGATCTGCTCTGCAATAACGCCGGCGTGATGCTGAATCGACCGCTGCTGGAAACCTCGGCCGAAGACTGGGAGTGGACACTCTCGGTGAACCTCTGGGGTGTGATCCACGGGCTGGGGGTCTTCCTGCCGCGCATGAAGGAACAGCGGCGCGAGGGCCACGTGGTGAACGTGGCTTCGATCGCCGGGATCACGAACATCGGGGCGCTGGGCCTCGGGGCCTACAGCACCTCGAAGGCCGCGGTGGTGATGCTCTCGGAGTTCCTGCGAACCGAACTCGAGACCGGGGGAATCCCCATTGGGGTCTCGGTGGTCTGCCCCGGGGCGGTCGCCACCCGCATCGCCGAGAGCGAACGCAATCGACCGGAGGGTCTTGGCAGCGGGCCGACTGCGGCGCAGGCTGCGGCCGATCCGAACTCGGCCCAGGTGCCCGGCACCCAGACTCCGATTGAAGTCGCCGAGGCGATTCTCGAAGGCGTGCGCGAAAATCACGCCTTCATCCTCACCCACCCCGAAATGAAGGGCGGCGCCGAAGCGCGGTCCCGAAGGCTGCTTGGGGCCTTCGACGAAGCCGCTGCAAAGAGCAGCTGAAAGCAAGGACACCATGGCACTCGAAATTGGCGCAGTTTTTCCCACCTGCGAGATCGGCAGCGACCCGGCGGCGATTCGCGACTACGCCCAGGCCGCCGAGGCGCTCGGCTACTCGCACCTGATCACCTACGACCACGTTCTCGGCGCCGAGCATGCGGGTCGGGAGCCGAAGCTGATGGGGCCCTACACCGAAGGCGACGCCTTCCACGAGCCGATGGTGCTCTACGGCTTCCTGGCTGCCTGCACGAAGAAGCTGCAACTCGCCACGGGTGTGCTGATCCTGCCCCAGCGTCAGACAGCGCTGGTGGCGAAGCAGGCCGCGGAGTTGGCGCTGCTCTCCGAGGGGCGGTTCATCCTCGGCGTGGGGAGCGGTTGGAACTGGGTCGAGTAC
>CAJXIC010000295.1 GCA_913054385.1 uncultured Pseudomonadota bacterium | reverse complement strand
GCGCCGACGAGCCCGAAGGGGATTACGGCCATGATGATCAAGGGTTGCCCGTAGCTGCGCAGCGGGATCGCCAGGAGTGCGTAGATCAAGACCATCGCGAAGAGGTAGTCGCCTCGCAGCGATTCGAACATGCGCGCCTGCTCTCGCGATTCGCCCTCGAGGGTGAAGGCGATCTCGGGGAAGTCGGCCGCGAGAGCGGGCAATACGCCCTGACGAAGGCTGCGGATGATTTCTGCCGCGTTGCCGCGAGTCGCGTCGACGTCGGCCGTCACGCCGATGACACGCTGCCGGTCGACCCTTCGAATCGTCGAATAGCCGCGCCCGGCTTCGGCTTTCGCAACGGTATAAAAGGGCACCTCGCCACCCGAAGGCGTCCGAATCCGAAGGTTCTCGAGGTCGAGGATCGAACGTCGACCGGACTCGGGATAGCGGACCATCACGCGGACATCGTCACGCCCCCGCTGCACCCGCTGCACCTCCTCCCCGTAGAAAGCCTGCCGGACCTGGCGCGCCAGGTCTTCCAGGCTGAGCCCGAGGGCTTCCGCAGCGGGCAGGATGTCGAGGCGGATCTCGGCCTTGCCTCCCCGGAAGGTGTCTGCGATGTCAAAGACACCCGGGTAGTCCGCCAGGCGCTCCTTCAAGCGCTCCGCCGCCGCCTCGAGGGCCGCGGAATCCGCCGATCGAAGCTGCACGTGGATCGCCTCGCCGAACGAGAAGTAGTCCGAAACGAAGACGACGTCCTCGGCCCCGAGAATCGGTGGCGTCGCCGCGCGCCAGCGCGCCACCAGTTCGCCAGGCGAGAGACGACGCTGGTTCCCGGAGACCAGTTCGAGACTCACTTCGCCCTCGTGCGACGCACCCGACTCCGAACGCCGTGCGGGGTCACCGCGGTCGAGCCCGACCCGTCCGCCCACCACGGCCATCGCGTGCTTCACCACCGTGCCGGAGCCGCCAAACTCGAGATCCGCCGCCGCAGCGACGGCTCGAGCCGACGCGGACAGGGTCTCGACGGCGCGGGCGGTACTCTCGATCGGCGTTCCGGGGGGCATCGTTACCGTCGCCGACACGTAGTCGCCCTCTACCGAGGGAAAGAAGATCCAGCGCACCCGGCCGGTCCCCACCGCGGCGAAGGTCACGAACAGAAGCGCCAGGGCGGTGGCGATCGTGACGTATCGCCACTCGAGGGAACGCTCGAGAAACGACCGGTATTGGTGGTTCGCCAGGTTCGTGAGGCTCCCCGCGAGAGTCGCCTGCACCTTTTTCCAGCGATCGCGCAGGGACCCTTCCGCCGGATGCGTCTCGCGTCCGTGGGCGTGATGCCCGAGATGGGCCGGCAGGATCAACTGCGATTCAACCAGTGAGAAAAACAGGCAGAAGATCACCACCACGCCGATCGTCCCGAAGAACCCCCCCATCGGCCCGGGCGCAATCACCATGGGCATGAAGGCAGCCACCGTCGTGAGTACCCCGAAAATCACGGGGATCGAGACTTCCTGGGTCCCGCGGATCGCAGCACGCAGGGGGTTTTCGGCCCGTTCCTGGTGCCTGTGAACGCTTTCACCGACAACGATGGCGTCGTCGACGAGCAATCCCAACACCAGGATGAAGGCAAAGAGTGTCAACACGTCGATCGAGAAGTCGACCATCGGAAAGAGCGAGAGTGCGCCGAGGACGGCGATCGGCACACCGATCGCCACCCAGAACGCGAGCCGCAGTTTCAGGAACAGCGCGAGCACCACGAAGACCAGGACGAAGCCCCACTCCGCGTTGTTCAAGAGGATCCGGAGGCGATCCTTCAAGTAGGTCGAATCGTCCCGCCACACCGTGAGTTCGAGACCGTCCGGGAGTTCGGCCCTTGCAATTTCGAGATAGTCCTTCACCGTCTGCGTCAGTTCGAGAACCTTTTGATCCCCCACCCGGAACACCTGGACCAGGACTGCCGGCTGGCCGTTGAACAGCGCGTAACGCTCGGCATCTGCGAAGCCGTCGACGACAGTCGCCACGTCGGCCAGGCGCAGGCGCGTCCCGTCCGCGCGCGTCTGCACCACGATGTCCTCGAACTCAGCCCCTTCGTAGCGCTGACCTTTGGCACGCAGCAGGATCTCGCCCTCGGCGGCCTTGATGGCTCCGCCCGGCAGGTCGAGCGACGACTTCCGGATCGCGCGAACCACGTCATCGAAGGTGATCCCGTAGCGTCGCAGCGACTCCTCGGGCACCTCGATCGTCACCTCGAAGTCTCGAACGCTTCCCAACCCGACCTGGGTCACACCGGGAAGCGCCGCGATTCCATCGCGTAGACGTTCGCCCCAGTAGCGAAGCGCACGCTCGTCCGCCGACCCGGAGAGCGCGATCTGCAGCGCGTTGCGCTTGACCTGGTAATGACTGATCAGGGGCCTCTCGGTCTCCTCGGGGAAGGTCGAGATCCCGTCCACCGCGTTCTTCACTTCCGACAGCGCCCGATCGGCCTTCGTATCCGAGAGCAGTTCTACGCTGATCCCGCAGGCCCCCTCCACGGACGTGGACCAGATCTTCTCGATGCCGGCGAGTCCGTGGAGTGCTTCCTCGATCCGGATGCAGACGCCCCCCTCGACCTCTTCGGGGGACGCGCCGAGGTACGGCACCGCCACCTGGATGATGTCGATCTCGACGTCCGGGAAGGTCTTCTGGCGGATTTCCGAGAGCGACACCAATCCCCAGACGAGGATCAGGACCATCATCAGGTTGGCCGCCACCGGGTTCTGGGCGAACCAGGCGATCATCGACTTCACGGCGCGTCGGCCCCGGCGTCGCTGCCAAGAACGCGCACACGCATCCCATCGACAGCCCCGGGCATCGGTGACACGCAGACCCGTTCGCCCGCATGCAAACCCGCGCCGATGATTACGCTTTCGCGCTCTTGACGAATTACCTCGACCTCGCGGAAGTGGGCGCGACCGTCGTCATCCACCACCAGCACCTTCCCCTCGCGCTGAATCGCCGACCGGGGAAGAACGACTGCGGCGTCGAGATGTCGGCCCGCAATCTTCGCTTTCACGAAGAGACCGACCGCCAACGGCGGACGATCCGCTTCGCCGGAATGCCGGCCATAGGGGTCTTCGACGCGCGCCACGACGGTGACCATCCGACTCTTCGGATCGAGTTCACCTTCCGTCCGCACCACGCTTCCCTGCCAGTGATGCACGGCGCCCGCAAAATTCGCCTCGAAATCGACGCGCAGCGCCGGGGCCGGGGCGGCCGCCGCCCCCCCCTCCGACGGTGCGAGTCCATCGATCGCCTCGCTCCGCCGCGGCTCGCGGTAGCCCAGCGGCAGGTCGAGGTAGCGCAGCTCGCGGTCGGGAATCGGCAATCGGACCTCCGCGTAGTCCACCGCATAGACCCGCGCCAGTTCCTCGCCGCGGACTACGAACTGCCCACGGTCGACCCGTTCGTTGCGCACACGTCCGGCGTAGGGCGCGCGCACGGTGGTCCGATCGAGGTCGCGCTCGGCGATTTCGAGCCGCGCGGTGGCCTCGCGGACCGAAGCCTTCGCCCCCCGCGCCACATTTTCCACTTCGTCGAGTCGGGCCGGGCTG
>CAJXIC010000294.1 GCA_913054385.1 uncultured Pseudomonadota bacterium | reverse complement strand
GATCATGGGCGCGATGCTGATGCTCGTCCTGCCCAACCTCGGCGTGCGGCAGGCATCGGCATTGCGGGACCAGGCCCGTACCCTCGCCGGTCGCATCGAACTCACGCGCCAGTTGGCCATCGTGAGCGGGAAGCCGCATCGCCTCCTGATCGATCTCGAAGCCGGCACCTCTTCCGTCGAGCGCTTCGACCGGGGCACCGCCCTCGACGAAGAGAACGCGGCCCCAGACATTGCGTCGGACTACGACCTGCTGCCCCCCACCGCCGAAATTCCGAGCTACACGCCCGTCAACAGCGCCCTCACCGAGAGCGAGACCCTCGGCGAAAATTTCTTCTTCGAGGGCATCCAGACCGCCGACGGCTGGATCGACGACGACCTGGTCCAGATCGTCTTCGACGCCGACGGTACGACCGACGCCGCCGAGTTGGTGCTCTCCGACCTCGATGGACGACTGGCGATCCTGGAAGTGCGTCCGCTCCTGGATCGCGTGGCCATTCGGGAAGAGGCGAACTGAGGCCATGCGCCTTCGCGACCGCGCTGGGTTCACGCTGCTCGAGGTGCTTGCGGCCGTGGCGATCCTCGGGATCTGGTTCGTCGTGCTTTCAAGCGTCGGCGTGCAGGGCCTGCGTGCCGAGGGGGACAGCCAACGGCGCTTCCGCGCTTCGCTGTTGGCGGATGAAGCGCTTGCCGACCTCGAGGCCGAAATGGCGCGCGGCGCGCCGCCTGCGGCCGACGGGGGAACCCATGAAGTCGACGACTACGAAATACGCACCACGATCGACCCCTTCTATCTCGATCTGCCAACGCCCACCACTTCCGAAAAACCCTCGGGTGGGAGCGCACCAGCCCTCCAGAAACTGGTCGGTGCCGGAGGCGAGCCGGTGCTCAGCCGCATCCGCATCGAGGTCTCCTGGGTGGACGGCCCGGACCGAAGGCGGGTCACGCGCGAGACCTTCGGACTCGATCTCGTCCCGGTGGCGGCCGCCCTGGCGGCCATCGCACCGCCCCCGGTCGCAACAGAAGCCGACGCGGCCGCAAGCGAGACCCCTCAATCGCTCGAGATCCCCGCAGCCCGCGCGACCCCGGGCGAGGGCTCGTGATGCCCCGTCCGTCCAGCGCGGGGTTCACACTGATCGAGGTGCTCGCGGCCACCTTGCTCACGAGCATCGTGCTCGGGGTCGCGGTGAACCTCTTCATCGACCTCACGCGGGCGACCACCGAGGCGACCGAACGGACGCGCAAGGTTCGCAGCGCAGCCGCGATTCTCGACCGCGTCGCACGCGACCTCGAGGGCTCCTTTTTGCTGGTGAAGGAAGCCGACGTCGACCCCCTCGACCACCCGTGGCTCTTTCTTGCGGAATCAAGGAGTGGGCTCTTCCCCGGTGCCGAGCACCTGAAGTTCGTGACCCGGAATCACCGCTCCGCGGGCATCGGGAGCCACGCATCGGGGACCGGGGTCGTGTCCTACGCCCTCGACACCGAAGGCTTCGAGGGCTTCGCCCTGCTGCGATCGAGCAGCTCACGCCTTCCGGAAACCCTGGACCGCTTCATTCCGACCCTCGAGGAGGACGGTGCCACCCTGGTCGCGGACGGCCTCCGCGAGTTTTCGGTCCGCTTCATGACCGACGACGGATCCTGGGTCGAGGAGTGGGATTCGTCCCAGCTCGAGGATTCGAGCGCGCTTCCGGTGGCGGCCGACATCCGAGTCTCCTTCGCCGAGCCCGGCGCCGATGATTTTCTCGAGACCGAGCCCGAAGTGTTCTCGCGTCGTGTCGTGTTGCCGCTGCGCCCGCTTGCAATCCAGCTGCTGTTGGCCGAAGCCGAGGCCTTTGCAGCCGCCGCGGGTGGGGGTGTCGAAAACGCCGTGGGCGAGGACGAGGAGGACGAGGAGGAATACAAGCCGCCGGCCACCGATTGCGACATGACCTTCAGCGAGTGCATGGACATCGGAAAGAACGCCAACCGTGCGCGGGCCCACCTCGGCAGCGAGGAAGCCTTCCAGAACTGTCGCGTGGAAGTGGCGAAGATGCCCCTCTGCGTCGAGGAGTACCCCGCCGCGAGGCTTTGCGGAGTAGCGATCGAATGCTGGTACGACTAGCTCCGCGCCACCGACGCGGCGTCGTGCTCGCGATGGTGCTGATCCTCGCGCTGATCTTTTCGAGCGCGATCATCACCTTTATCCGCCAGTCGATGGTCGACACCCTGATCACGCGCAACCGGGATGCGCGCGCCCAGGCCGAGGCGCTCGCGCGCGGCGGCGTGCGGATCGCCATGGCGCTGGTGCTCGACGACCTGCTCCTCGAGGCCGACCCCGAAAACCAGCACCTCGTGGGCGCCACCCTCGACGACCGCTGGGCCCAGCTCGAGACGGCTCCGATCCCCACCGAGGACGGCGGGCTGCTCGTGGTACAGATCCGCGACAGCGGCGCACGCCTCAACCTGAATGCCCTCGTCGATCACGGCGAGGCCGCCGAAGACCTCGACCAGACCGAATCCGAGGAGTATCTCGTCGCGCTCCTCGAAAAGGTGATCGACGAGATGCCGGTGGCCGCGGCGGAGAAATTTTACGAACCCCGAGAACTGGCGCGGAACCTGATCGACTACATCGACCCCAATAAAATCCGGACCGGTGGGCGCGGCGGGGAAGACGACTATTACCAGGCGCAGGACCCTCCCTACCGCGCAGCGAATCGCCCGCTTCTCAGCGTCGGTGAGCTTCATCTCGTCGAGGGCTTCGACGCGCAATTGGTCACGGCACTCGAGCCCTACGTCACCGTCTACCCCCTCGCGGGGACCCAGGGGATCAACGTCAACACGGCTCCCGGCCATGCGCTGACCGCTCTCTTTGCGGGGACCACCGGGGACAGGCGCCTGATTTCCAGCGACGCAGCGAAGCGCATCCTGCAACTCCGCGAACAGGGGACCATCCTCTGTGACCAGACCGAAACCGACTCCACGCGCTGCGCCTTGCTGGGGGAAGCCATCGACGGCAGCCTCTACCCGCCGGTCGCCCTGCCCACGAAAGCCACAACCTTCGAGGTGATCGCGGAAGCGACCGTGGGGGACGTCACGCGTCGACTCGAGGTCGTCATCGACCGCTCCAACCCTTCAACGCCTCGCCTGCTAAGCTGGCGCTACCGCTAGCGAGCCGACGAGAGGAAGCGACAGCTCTTGGCGATCCTCCGAAACGTCGTGGGACTGGATCTCGGATCCCACAGCCTCAAGGCCGTGGAATTTCGGCAGGGCCTGCGCGAGCTCGAACCGGTGCAGTTCCGCGTCGAGCCGCGAGTGCTGCCCGACGTTCCCGACGCCGACCGCATCGCGCACTTCATTCGGGACCACGCCCTCCCCGCCCACCAGATCTTCTGCGCGGTGCCCGGAAGGTTCCTTTCGACCCGAAATCTCGAGTTTCCCTTTGCGGACCGCCGACGCCTCGACCGCGCCATGGCCTTCGAGGTCGCCGAGAGCGTGCCCTTCGACACCGACGCCCTCGTGATCGACTGGGAGATGTTGCGCCAGCGGGAAGGTCACGCGCTGGTGACCGCTGTCATGGCCTCGCGCGAAGACATCGGGAG
>CAJXIC010000293.1 GCA_913054385.1 uncultured Pseudomonadota bacterium | reverse complement strand
CCGCGAAGGCCGGTCCGATGCCCATCTCTTCGGCGCCGCAACCCGCCACGGCGGTGCCGCGATAGACAGCCAGCGGCTCGATGCCGAGGGCCTTTGCGCGCTCCGCCGACATCAGCACGGTGGCCGATGCGCCGTCGGAGAGCTGCGAGGCGTTGCCCGCGGTGACCGTGCCCCCCTCTTCGGCGGGCTTGAAGACCGGCTTCAGTGAAGCAAGCCCCTCGAGGGTCGTGGTCGGGCGATTGCATTCGTCCTGTTCGACCACGAAATCCTCGTCGAAGGGCTCCTCGCCCTTCTTCATCACCTTGCGCGTCACTTTCAGCGGTGCGATCTCTTCGGCGACAAACCCCGCCTCCACGGCCGCGGCATAGCGCTGCTGGCTCTGGAGTGCGTAGGCGTCCTGGTCCTCGCGCGAGACGTTGTAGCGCTCGGCCACGACCTCGGCGGTGATGCCCATCGGGAAGTAGAGGCCGGGGAAGCGCTCGCGCGCCGTGGCGCTGACCATTCGATTCGTGTTCTGGGAGCCGTCCTGCATCATCGTGATGGTCTCGACACCGGCGCCAATCGCCACGTCGGCACCTTCGTTGATGATCGAGTGGGCAGCCATCATCACCGCCTGGGAGCCCGAGGAGCAGAAGCGGTTCACGGTGGTGCCGGCGACTTCCTTCGGAAAACCCGCGGCCATCGCCGCGATGCGCGCCATGTTCATGCCCATGCAACCCTCGGGGTGGCCGGTGCCGAGGATCACATCCTCGATCTCTCCGGGGTCGAGGTTCGGGACGCTGGCCACCGCTTCGCGCAGCACGTGCGCGGTGTAGTCGACGGGTTCGGTCAGGTTGAAGGAGCCACGGTGGGCCTTGGTGAGGCCAGTGCGCAGGCTCTGGACGACGACGGCTTCTCGAGCCATAGGGGGAACCTCCAGAAAGTGTGGGGATGGAAAAGGGCGGGTTGTTTTTCGGCGCGCCGGAGCATAACGCGTCCCGCGGTCGCTGGGGGAAGCCGCCAGGGCGCTGCCCGGGGCACCGAAAAGTGCCGAAACATCCTGTGGAAACAGGGCTTTGGCGTTGGTCTCAGACGCCGAAACCGAGCGCCTGGGGGCGGAAGCCCGGGAAGGTGTCGGGCGGCGGGGTGGCGCCGAGGTGGCCCTTGAGAACCTCCCACGCCACCGAACGGTAATCGCTGGTGACTTTGAGGTCGCGGCCCTCGCTGAGGTCGCGTTCGCGCAGGCCCGGCCAGTCGCCGTAGACCCCGCCGCGCACGCGCGAGCCGGCCACCAGGGCCACGCTGCCGTGGCCGTGGTCCGAGCCGCGGCTGCCGTTGGGGGCCACGGTGCGACCGAATTCGGTGTGGACGAAGACCTGCCACTCGCGGCGCCCCTCGAGGCCCGCAGCGAGGTCGGCAATGGCCGTCCCCAGGTCGGCGATGTGGTTCGCCATCTGTCCCTTTTCGGTTCCCTGGTTCTGGTGGGTGTCCCAGCCGTCGCTCTCGAGAAACGCCGTGTCGATCGGCAGCCCAGCCGCTTCGAGCGATAGCAATTCCGAGACCCGGTGCGTCAGCTCGCCGCCGCGGCGCCCGCGTCTGCGATGGCGTGGACCACCGCGGCGCTCCCCGAAGTTGCGCTCCCTGAAGCTGTGCTCCCGGAAGTTGCGTGCCACCTTCGATTCGAATTCGGCGAGGGCTTCGAGTGCAAGGGTCCCCGAGCGGGACAGATCGCGGTCGGGCTCGGAGCCGTAGTCGAGGGCCAGGCGCCTTCGCGCCTCGTCGCTGGCCCCGGGGAGGCCGAAGTCTCCGGCGTCGGCGAGGGCGAAGCTGCCCGAGCCCGCAAGCGAGAGCGGGCGCATCGAAGTCAGCGCGACCGAGGCGAAGGGGTTCGACTCCCGTTCGCGGCGGAGACCGCGCGCCAGCCAGCCGCTGTGCAGCCGCGGCGAATCGCCTTCGCCGGCTTCCACGAGATCTTGGGCTTCGAAATGCGAGCGATTGACGCGGGGCGAACCGCAGGCATGGATCGCGGCGAGGTGACCGGCCTCGACCAGCGGCTGAAGGGCTTCGAGCCGCGGGTGCAGACCAAAACCCGTGGCGAAGGGCAGACTCTTTTCGAGCGCGAGCGAAGCGCGTGCCCGGGCGTAATTGCGGTCGCCGGTCGGGGGCACCAGGTGCAGGCCGTCGGCGGCACCGCGCAGGAAGATCACCGCCAGGAAGGGCGGGCGTTCGCTCCGGCCGAGCGCCTGGGCCACGGCGCCGTCGAGCCACAGCGGCGCCAGGCTGGCGGCGGCCAGCCCCCTCGCGCCGAGGTCGAGAAAACTGCGCCGGGTGAGGCCGGAGTTCGCCAACCGTGCTGCGTTGGTGCGCTCGTCTAGGCCCATTGAAAACTCCTCGACGCAATCGACAGCGCCACCGCTTCCGAGCGCCGCAGGTCGCGCGTGGCGGTTGCGGCCTCGAGTCCCGCCGAACCCAGGCGTGTTCCCGGGATCCGATCGCGTGCCAGCGCGAAACCGAGGTTCATGCGCTCGAGCACCGCGCCGGGGTCGATCCAATGCCGCGCGGCTTCGGGGTAGCCCGCCGGCGATCGTGCACCGAAGGGGACTTCGCCCATGCGCTCGAGGGTTCGCAGGGCACCCGGGCCGCCGTCGGTCGAGCCGCCGGTGGCGCGCAGCGCGCTGGCGAAGAGTCGCAGCGGCGTCTTGAGCTTGCGGTTATCCGGTGCGGCGAATTCCGGCGAAGTGAAGATCACGCGCAGCACTTCCGCGATCTCCCCGTCGCGCTCGAGATAACGGCGCGCGGCGCGCTCGACCAATGCCGGGGGCGGCGCATCGGCGACGAAACGCTGCACCAGCTTCGCTGCGAGGTGCCGCGCGGTGGCCGGGTGACGGGCCAGCCGGCGCAGCACGAGGCGCCCTTCGTTTTCGCCCGCCTCGCGGATGCGCTGCCCGAGGACGCGCTTCGAACCCGGCACGTGGAGGGCATCCCGGTAGCGGTAGGTAGGGTTGTCACGGCTCTCGAGTGACCAGCCGGTGAAGACTGCCGCGACCGCGACGACGTCGTCCTGGTCGTAGCCACCATCGACGCCGAGGGTGTGGAGTTCCAAGAGCTCGCGCGCGTAGTTCTCGTTGATGCCCCCCGCCCCGCGGCGCAGCGCTCGCCGGGCCCTTCGATCGCGGCGATCGAGATCGGCGATGGGCGCGGTCGAATTCCAGTTGTCGAGGTAGATCAGCATCGCCGGGCTCTTCGCGGTGGCGACGAGCAGATCTTCGAAGCGACCGAGAACGAAGGGCCGAAGCACGGAGTCGAGGTAGTGCGGCAACGTCGGGCCGAGCAGCGGCTTGCGCCCGCCGACGCTGAAGTGGTTGGCGAAGAAGTCGAGCATCACTTCAGCCAGGCCCCGCTGGCCGTGGACCGCGCGCACCAGGCGCGCGCCGGACGCTTCGAGGCCGATGCGCCGCGAAACCCGGGACATCTCGCGCTTCTCTTCCTGGCTGGGAGGGCGGGGGCGATGACCCATGGCGTTCATGCTCATCGGCGTGATGCCGACTAGAAGCTCGGCCGGGTCCCGACCCAGGCTCGAAAACGCCCGCAGCCGCCTGGCG